>CAZKJY010000517.1:0-1509 GCA_964553165.1 uncultured Enterobacteriaceae bacterium | reverse complement strand
CAGCTGCTATGATCCTGCAGCCTGATAGTAATTCTGCTGGCATCCTGAACTACATGATAGTTAGTCACTATTAGTCCGTTCTTGTCCCAGATGAAGCCGGTACCGGCGCCACGCGGCATTTCCTCAACATTACGTGAGAAGGGGTTGGTCCGGACCAGACCTGAATTGGTAACAAAGACGACCGATGGACTGGCGGCACTGAAGATTTCAATATTGTTGGCTTCATCTTCAGTCTGAAAGCTCAGGTAGTCAGGAGCTGCCTGTAACAGGGGGGGGACCAAAAAAGCACTGCTTGCAGTAAACAGTGAACCCAGAACGAGATAAGAAATGGCTTTTTTCATAGTATTCGAATACTTTATCCAGTCAGTTTTAGGGTGTTTACTTAGGTAAAATTCTTTCGTGAAAGTTCCGGATTTTTATCCTTCGCCTGACCCTGCGGGCGGATTTTCCAATTTACTGCACATTTCCAGAAAACTTTCTCTCAACTATGTAAGGGGAGCCAAAGCCATTTTCAAGTCAGCCCGCAAAATTCGACAGGAAGTATTCCCCAGGCCTTCGGGTGCCAACGCTGCCGCAGGAGTCTGGAAAGCCTGAGATGACGACAACAGCCAACGTTTCCCAACGTGAGGTACCGCAGAGCCAAAAGCTGCAACTGGCGATCCATCCGGTACTGGAACAACTGCTTCTGAGTCGTGGCGCCACCAGTCCGGATGATTATCTGCTGGAACTGGGCTGCCTGCTGCCACCGCAGAGCCTGCTGAATATTGAGCAGGCGCTGGATCTGCTGGTAGACGCACTGAGACTGCAGGAAAAAATTCTGGTTATCGGGGATTTTGATGCTGACGGGGCAACCAGTACCGCGTTACTGCTACTGGCATTGCGTGAGTTTGGCTATACAGAGCTGGACTATCTTGTTCCCAACCGGTTTGAATTTGGTTATGGACTGACGCCGGAGATAGTCGAGGTCGCGAAACAAAGACAGCCGGCACTCATCATTACCGTTGATAATGGCATCGCCAGTTTTGAAGGGGTGGAAAAAGCCAGGGCACTTGGCATCAAAGTGCTCATCACAGACCATCACCTGCCGGCCGATTCCCTGCCACAGGCTGACGCAATCCTGAATCCAAACCAGACAGGCTGTCCCTTTCCTTCCAAGGCGCTTGCTGGGGTTGGCGTTGCCTACTATCTGCTGCTGGCCCTGCGCAGCCGCTTGCGTGAGCTGCAATGGTTTGCCGAGTCGGGCAGGCAGGAACCCAATATGCTGAAGTTTCTCGATCTCGTGGCGCTTGGCACCGTGGCGGATGTGGTGCCACTTGACCGGAATAACCGGTGCCTGGTGAAACATGGTCTGGAACTGATTCGCAGTGGGCGGGGCAGACCGGGAATCAGGGCGCTGATAACGGTTGCGGGGCGGGATTACACCAGGCTTCAGGCAGGAGATCTGGGTTTTGTGCTCGGCCCGCGTCTCAATGCGGCAGGCCGGCTTGATGACATGAGTGTCGGCATTGA
>CAZKJY010000516.1:0-1510 GCA_964553165.1 uncultured Enterobacteriaceae bacterium | reverse complement strand
GAGTTTGCCATAACCAAAGACTTGGGTGATATGGGTATAGCGCTGCTCCAGGCTGGGGGCAAGGATATTAACCAGATTGATACCTGTCCTGCTGATTTTTATCATCGAACTGCGCTTGTCAGAGTCTGAGGTCCTGCGTTTGATCAGTTTGCGCTGCTCCAGATTCTGAACAATTCTGGACAGGCTTGGCATCAGGAGAAAACACCGTTCAGCCAGCAGACTCATTTCCACTTCCGGACTGTCGGATTCAACCGCATCAAATAGGGCGCGCAGCACACGCCATTGCTGGGAGGACAGATCATGCTCACGCAATTTCGGAATGAAGGTTTTCATCACCGCCTCCCGCGCCTTCATCAGCGACATGGGCAATGAACGTCGAAACTCTCTCATGGCTCAGATTTCCTCATCAACGACGGTATTTCGCAGGATTCCCACCTTCTCGACTTCCACTTCGACGATGTCCCCGGGTTTCAGATAACGCGGGGGATCGAAGCGTGCTCCCGCACCATTGGGCGTGCCGGTTGCTATGATATCACCCGGTTTCAGGGTGCAGAAAGTCGACAGATATTCGATCTGGTAGGCAATCGGAAACATCATGCTGGCCGTGGTGTCATCCTGCCTGACCTCGCCATTAACGCGGGTCGTCACCCGTAAATCTTCGAGTTTGGCTGCGCTGAACTCATCTGCACTGACCAACCAGGGGCCGATGGCACCGGAGTGCTCAAAGTTTTTACCCTGGGTAACATTAAATTTGGCATGCCGGACCCAGTCGCGAATGGTGCCTTCATTCATGATGCACAGGCCCGCAATATGGCTGAAAGCATTTTCACGTTTGATACGCCGTCCAGCTTTGCCAATGACCACGACGATTTCACCTTCATAGTCCAGTTGCTCGGATTCGGGCGGGCGCAGAATTGGCTGTTCATGGCCCGTCAGAGAATCGGGAAAGCGGACAAAAACGCTGGGTTTGGCGGGCACATCACTGCCATCCTTGTACTCTGCATTGCGATTGGCGTAATTCACCCCGATACAGAGAATTTTTTCCGGCGCTGTGATCGGCGGCTGCAGTGTGATCTCAGTCAGAGATTTCAAAGGCATGCCCTGTGGATCAATTTTGCCGAGCAGATCCTGTTCAATCGCTGCTTTTAACGTGGGTGCCAGCGCACTCAGATCAGCCACACACGCTTCACCATTCATTTCAGTGATGCAGCCCCAGGAGAAGCCCGAGTCATCCGAGTAAGTCACAAAGCGCATATCTTTTATCCTGTGTTTCGAGTGCCAAGTTCTGCAGAATATATTTAACACGTTAATATGTAAACCCTGGCAGCATCTGGAATGCCCCTGAAATAGTGTTTATTAGCGCCTGGAAATGACGGTTGTTGATTAAACAGGGATGGTATATATTTAACGCGTTATATTTTAGCAGGACTATTGCAGAGCAAGCGTGACACCGGCTGTGCAACCAGGACTTCCGCCAAAACAATAAAAAGCCATGTGCCATCGGGAGGTA
>CAZKJY010000515.1:0-1523 GCA_964553165.1 uncultured Enterobacteriaceae bacterium | reverse complement strand
GTCTGGCTATGTGAGCGGATCAATCCGTTTTGATGTTCTTAAGCGAGCCAAGCACCGATGTGAGCTATGCGGTGTGTCAGCTAAAGAGAAGGCATTGGAGGTTGACCATATCATTCCTAGGAGCAAGGGTGGGGAAGATACTATTAGCAACTTCCAGGCACTGTGTTATAGCTGCAATGCCACCAAGGGCAACAAGGACGACACTGACTTCAGAGCGTGGGGTGAGCTGTTTGATCATAGGGAAAAAAGCTGTCCATTCTGTAACGAGATTACGTCTAGGCTGGTGGAGCAGAATGAGCTTGCAATGGCATTCCGAGATGGCTATCCCGTTACTGAGGGCCATACCCTAGTCATACCAAAACGTCATGTTGCTGATTACTTTGATTTGCACCAGCCTGAATTAAATGCAATCCAGCAGCTACTTAAGTCACAAAAACAAGCACTGATGAAAAGTGACCCCAGTATCGTTGCCTTCAATGTAGGTGTAAACGCTGGGGAAGCTGCTGGCCAGACAGTTTTTCACTGCCACATTCATCTGATACCAAGACGAAAGGGGGATATGGAAAATCCCAGGGGTGGCGTAAGAGGAGTGATACCAGCAAAACAGAAGTACTAACTCGTATGCTATACGATCAACTTAGTGAAACATTGTGTACCAGAGAACCATGCGACGCTTGACGAGGCAGGAGATACCCCCTGAGAGGCCATATATTTAGTTCTAAGCGACTTTATTATTAGAGCATAGGGTTATATGTGATATGACGCAAACCCCGTCAAAAATCAATATATGAACTTACAGGGGCTATAGGGCATCTATGGCGTTAGTTGAGACAAGTGGTTGGTTCTAATCCCTATGCCTCAATGGTTCTCTTCAAGAGTACTGATTCAATAACTTTCAGAATATCAGTTCTAAAGCCTAGATACTTGGTCTACGTTTTCTTAGTTCCCCAAAAAACCTATATCTCCCACTCTACGCATTTATATTTCCAGCTTTCATGCCATGAGCTACGAGCGTATTCACACTGTTTAAGTGTAGGCCACCAGCTACTCGTAGAATTACCTGAATGAACCCACACGATCATATAAACAGTCTTTGCAGACGCCCCAATGGAAACCATTAAAAAAACAGTCCAGCTAATATTATTTTCTTCATTATTAACACCTAAATTATTTTGGAAGCACTTTCGTAATGTGCGCCCCCAAAGATAAAAAAAACTATATCGTTTTTCAACTGGTGCGAGTAAAACAACTGTGCGTCGTTAAAGAACTTCGGACTTGGCCACGCCTGATTTAAGAGACAGTTAGCTCATCAGGGTTGATTGTTTATCGTAGTGTATTTTCTGTCTCATCGCTAAGGCGTTGCGTTTGATCAGGGCGCGTGAATACCGGCAAGGCGATGCCGTGGGACTTGGACGTTTGAGCTTATAAAGCCATGGCTTGCAGTTAAGCCAGCAAGGTTTAACTAAATAGGAATTGCACTCAAGGACTGCTTCATCATAATTACCGGCGCGTGAACAAACCTT
>CAZKJY010000514.1:0-1546 GCA_964553165.1 uncultured Enterobacteriaceae bacterium | reverse complement strand
CCTGCAGCAGCAGAAATATGTGTAACCAGCATGGCCATCGAAGCATTGCCGTCAGCGGCAAGCGCGCTGCCGCCGTTGAAGCCGAACCAGCCCACCCACAGCATGCCTGCGCCAGTAACTGTCAAGGTCATGTTATGGAGCGGAATCGGGGTTTTGACGAAGCCTGTCCGGGTGCCCAGGACTACTGCACATACCAAGGAGGCAACCCCAGCAGTGATATGCACGACGGTGCCGCCAGCGAAATCCAGCAGGCCGCGTTCAAACAGCCATCCGCCTTCAGCCCATACCCAGTGGGTAATCGGCGCATAGACCAGCAGCAGCCAGAGCACACTGAACAGCATCACACCGCTGTACTTAACCCTTTCGGCAAAGCCGCCAAAGATAAGCGCTGGTGTAATAACGGCAAACGTCAGCTGGAACAATGCGAAAAGGGATTCAGGTATGGAGCCGGCGACGGTTTCTTCCATGACGTTTGCAAACAGTACGTTGCTGAATCCGCCAACGAAACCATTGCCTTCACTGAATGCCAGGCTGTAACCACAGATCAGCCAGACGAGGGTTGCCACACAAGTGATTGAAAAACACTGCATGAGCACCGACAGCACGTTGCGGACCCTCACCAGTCCGCCATAGAACAGTGACAACCCGGGGATGGTCATGAACAGGACCAGGGCCGTCGACGTCATGATCCAGGCAGTATCACCCCCATCGATATCCTGCGCCATGGCCGCAACCGGCAGCATCAACGAAGCTGCAGTTAATAGGTTTTTTGCGAAGAATTTGCGACCCATGATTTCCCCCAGGTTATTCTTTTTAGTGGCTCTTGGTGCGCAAGAAAAACAGTGCATATTTTTGCCAGGTTTGCGCTTTTTCTTAACACTCGCACCACGTATGAGCATAAAAGAATTGCCCGAGTGAGACAAGGCAAAGCAGCTCTCCCGGCCATCCCCTCCACGAATTTAATTCCCTTCAACGGCTTTAGATTTGGGCGATCCGACTGCCTTGTGGCTGGCCTTTGCCAGGACCGCTCCGTGTCATGTCTGAACATGCCAGCCCCCGCAACAGAGCCGGAGACTCGTTTCCCTGCATCACACCACTTGATACTGATCATTCAGGTCGCAAAAGTGTGCAGTTTTCTTCAGGGAGGCACCAATTTGGTGCGAGCAATTCTTAATAAAAAATATAGAAGCATCTGCTTTATGCTATCTGACTGATTTAAATGGATATTTTTTTTTGGCATGGCGATTGCTAATCAATCTTATCGCGGCTTTTTGCAGATCGATGCGCTACCCGATAAGCAAGGCCTCGAATTAAGCAGGTGAACTGAACACGACGACAGCAACACCCTGCACCATGAAACGAAAGTTGCTCGACTATTCAGTTGTATTTGGACTGTGAGACTTATCCCGGCAGAGCCTGGGGGCGGCTTACTAATTTAAATAAAAGCAGTGCTGTTCACATACTGCCAGAACGACGTACTAGGAGAACCAGATGAAAATGATTAATGCGATTATCAAGCCATTCAAGCTTGATGACGTCAGGGAAG
>CAZKJY010000513.1:0-1556 GCA_964553165.1 uncultured Enterobacteriaceae bacterium | reverse complement strand
CAGGCTGTATGAAAAGCAGGGTTTTATCCGCAATGGGGTACGCAAGGCTTACTATCCTGCAGACTCGGGACGTGAGGATGCCTGGCTCTATTCCCTGTCAATATCCTGAGAGTCGGCATCCTGGTGTTCATGAATCTCGTCGACAATTTTGTTTTTAGCCTTGCCGAGCAACTTCAGGATCAGGATGGCCAGACTTGCCAGAATCAGTATACCGACGAAGAACAGCAAGGTTCCCAGCAGAAAGGTGTTCAGCTGCTGCTGGGGCACTTCCATGTAAGTACTGACGGCATAGAGTGAGGCCAGACCGACCAGGAGACCTGAAATCGTATTGCGGTTTTTTTTACTGAGTCTGCGTTTTTTGTTAGCCAAGGTCTTTATGTTGCCAGCAAATGCTGGATGGTCTGGATGAGTGTCTGATTTTCTTCGGCAGAACCGACAGATATCCTGAGTTTATCCTCAAGTCTGGGTTGTGCAAAATAACGTACCAGGATGTCGTGATCCTTTAACTGCTGATACAGCGTTTCAGCCTGAAGATTCTCCGGCATGCTGACTAGCAGAAAATTGGACTGGCTGGGTTCGCAGCTGAAACCCATCAGGCTCAGTTCCTGTTGCAGCCAGGCTCGTTGTGCGATGACAAAATTCCAGGATTCACGGGCATAGGCCTGATCCTCCAGGGCTGCCTGGGCAAGTTTCTGGGCAATGAAATCAGTGTTATAGCTGTCCTTGGTTTTGTAGAGCGGCGCGATCAGGGTTTCACTTCCCAGTCCGTAGGCGATGCGCAGTCCTGCCAGTGAATACCCCTTGCTGAAAGTGCGCAGCAGTAACACATTATCAAAATCTGACAGCAGTGACAGGCAGCTGTGGTGCAGTTGCGGGTCGACAAAATCCACATAGGCCTCATCAATTAACAGGACCCCTTTGAAGCTTTCGGCCAGTTCGCACAGGGTGTCGCTACGGGTCAGTCTGCCTGAGGGGGCATGCGGATTGGGCAGGAGGCACATTTTAGCCTGGCGCTGGTTGAGGGATTCAGCCAGATTTGCCGGCAGAGACCAGTCAGCCTCGAGTTGCAGACGGATGAAGCCGCAACCGTGTGCACTGGCAAGGGTTTCATACAGCGTGTACGTTGGTTCAAGCACGGCAATGGCTTCATCAGGCTCAACAAATGTTGTGATTGCCAGCCTTAACAGTTCATCGCCACCGTTGGTCACGATTACCTTGCTGCTATCAATGCCATGCAAATTGGCGATAGATTCCCGCAAGCCTCCTGCCGTAGGCGGTGGATAACGGCGCAGAGAACCGGCCTCTAAAGCGCCAAGCGCTGCTTGCACAGCCGGACCAGGCGGGAAGGGATTTTCATTGGTATTCAACTTGATAACCCCGGCGGCATCAGGTTGTTCCCCAGGTGTATAGGCCTGCATGGCCTGGATGTTCTTGCGTTCGTAGGCCATTCAGTTCTCTCCCAGTGTCCGGGTTGGCAGATAGGTGTCCAGGCGCTTGTTCCAGCCGGGCAGCCACTGGGCTTCGGCGAGACGTTGCAGTAGTTGAACGAGGACTGG
>CAZKJY010000512.1:0-1561 GCA_964553165.1 uncultured Enterobacteriaceae bacterium | reverse complement strand
CTCCATGAGCTGTGCCGAGAACGGGGTCATCGCTCCCCTGGTCGGCATCATTGGCGCCATGCAGGCACTCGAAGCGCTTAAACTGATCTGTTCACTGGGGACTACTGCCAATGGCAGACTGCTGTTGCTGGATGCCGGGACCCTACAGTGGCGGGAGATGTCCCTCAAACAGGACCCGCATTGTCCAGTCTGCAACACACACCGTTAATCATGCAATTCGGCGATAGGTATCTGCCGGACTTTCTGTATACTTGTCACCCACCAATATCATTACAATAAATAAGCTTGAGGAAGTAACTATGTATACCCATATCTGTGTCGGATCCAATGACCTGGAAACGTCAAAAAAATTCTATGATGCCGCATTAAGCCCTCTGGGCATTCAGAGCGCTGGCATGATGGGCGACCGTGGCTGTCTGTATACGACTGGTGCTGGCAGTTTCCTGGTGCTGAAGCCCCTGGACGGCAAGGAAGCAACCCATGCCAATGGTGGCACCATTGGGTTTGCTGCCCCGAATGCAGCAGCAGTGGACGCCTTTCATGCCGCTGGCCTGAGCAATGGTGGAACCGATGAAGGTGCTCCCGGCAAACGCCCGAATGCGCCTGGCAACGCCTACGGTGCCTACATGCGCGACCCCTTTGGCAATAAAATCAGCGCTTACTGTCAACTGCCGGAAGGTGAATAAACGTTTGCTTATTGGTCTTGTCAGACTCAATGAGAAGATAAAAAAGAGAGCCCAGTCAGGCTCTCTTTTTTTATTATGAAGTTTTGTAATTTGTAAAAGTGCTGCAGGTTAATCATTTGAGACCCGCCAAAATACGTACGTCCAGCCACCCATCACAGATGGGTGTCGTTCGGCTGCGCACAAAGCTGTGCTTTGTAAACGCTAGCCTCACCCCTATGCAGGCTCGGCTGGTGACTTCCTGTCACCAGACGGTCTCAGATGATTAATCAGCAAACTCCAGTTGCCCTGTAAGATTCCAGGCTTATTCAACCATGGATAGTACACATAAACATGCGCTAAAAACCCTGATTATGCTATGATGCCGCAGCGTCAGGTACCAAGCGTCACAGGAAACAGGAACAGGAAGAAGTAAAAGGTGAATACAGAAAACAATGAGCTTGCCAGCGAGGAAGTCGTCGCGCAATCTCCGCCTGACTCCTCTGATGACAAGCCCTCCCGGCCCAGACTTCGCTTTAGAGAACTCGATTTACCCGCCCCACTTCTGCAAGCCTTTGATGACCTGGGCTTTGAATTCTGTACGCCGATTCAGGAAAGTAGCCTCAAGGTGACCCTGAAAGGGAATGATGTGACTGGCCGGGCGCAGACCGGGACCGGTAAAACGGCTGCTTTCCTGACTGCCATCATCACTGACCTGTATCGCAATCCGATTGACGATGAACGCTATGTGGGTGAACCTCGTGCGCTGATTATTGCGCCGACGCGCGAGCTGGTCATGCAGATTGCCAAGGATGCAGCAGCCCTGACCAAATATACCGACCTGAAAACGCTGACACTGGTCGGTGGTATTGATTACCAGAAACAACTTGATGCGCTGG
>CAZKJY010000511.1:0-1564 GCA_964553165.1 uncultured Enterobacteriaceae bacterium | reverse complement strand
CGAGCTGTACCCAGCTGCCAATAGTGGAAGACATTGTCGATGCAGAGCCGCAGCAATCCAGTCAGGCTGAACAACAGACCATGACGGAAGCGGTGCCGCTTGAATTACCTTCGGACGCCCAGGCAGAAATCTCTGCAGCCCCGGAAACGCCAGAGAATCCGGAAGTGGTCGCCTTGAATGACAGTCTTCCGGAACCGGGGCAGGTTTTTTCAGAAAGTGAAGCAGCCAGTGAGCCACAGAGGATCGTCGCCGACGAGGAAGTGGATGCGGCACTGGCACAGCAACTCATGCAGGAAGCTATGCTGCACCAGGGAAAGGTTGCCGCGCTCTGTGAAGAAATTGGCGGCAAACTGGGCAGTGTCAGTGTTGAGGATTGCCTGTTACAGAATCTGCAGTATGCCGGCGCCTCTTCGGTCAATGACAGACCCCTGACCCTGAGAAATTTTCAGCCGCGCAGCAATATCGAGGAAAAATCGCGCATTCTGATTATGGGAGGCATCCATGGTGATGAATATTCTTCCATTTCCATCATGTTCAAGTGGATGCAATTGCTGGACGAAAGTGGCGGCAACAGTTTCAGCTGGCGTTTTCTGCCAGCCGTGAATCCGGATGGCCTGCTGGATGGGCAGGCAGTCAGACAGAATGCCAGCGGCGTTGATCTGAATCGTAATTTTCCCAGCCAGGACTGGGACCTTAAAGCCCACGATTACTGGCACAACAGCACCGGCCAGAATCCGCGGCGTTTTCCAGGTGTCGCTGCCGCGAGTGAACCTGAAGTGCGCTGGATCATTGAGCAGATTGAACAATATCAGCCAGAAGTGATTGTATCCGTCCACGCACCTTACCATCTGCTTGATTTTGATGGTCCTTCTGAGGCGCCGGATAAAATCGGTGACCTTTATCTGCATGAGCTGGGCGTCTATCCCGGCTCGCTGGGAAATTATGCCGGACTGGATCTAGGCATCCCGGTAGTAACCCTTGAACTGCCATCCGCAGGCATCATGCCCAGTGATCAGCAGATTGAGACCATGTGGATAGATATGCTCAACTGGCTGAATACACGCTCGAGTCTTAATCGCAGCGCTGCCTCGCGTTAATCTCCCAATTATCCCGGATATCTGCCTTTTAGCGGACTTGCCGTCCCGCAGGCAGATTTCAGCGTCTAAGCCAAGGACGCAACAGCTCACCGCAAGCACTGTTACGGATGGCCCTGATATTTCAGGGCGCTGACAAATTAATCAGATTTGTCGTCAACTAAATCAGCTCCTGTCCGTTATAGCTGGGAGGAACGAGATTTTTAAAAAATCAGAAGCATGCTGACAACACAGCGGGCAAAGGGAGTCGCATCAATAATGAGGAGATATTAAGGATATTCATGCTGACTTCCTGTAAAATGTTCCCCTTTTTTCGGGGTGGTTTTATACTCCCCACTTTCTGAATAACAATCTAAAAAATCAGATATATTTCATGAAGTTAACAACCTTCTTTACTACATTGTTGTGTGTTCTGAGCCTGCTCGCTGCTGACCTGGTGCTGGCACAGACAGCATCGACCCAGAGAGTCA
>CAZKJY010000510.1:0-1568 GCA_964553165.1 uncultured Enterobacteriaceae bacterium | reverse complement strand
CCGTTCAAGTACAAGGGAAAAATCACCACAGAAGGCAACGCCGGCTTCGAGCAGTGGTTAAAAGAACGAGACCCCGTGAGCGGTATCCGTGATGTTGAATGGGTCAATGAACTGGCCCGGGAAAATGGTTTCAGTTTTATCAAGGACCATAAAATGCCGGCAAACAATCAGTTGCTGGTCTGGCAACGTGATTGACATCAGCGTCCAGCTCTACTAGTTTTGCCGGATGGAAAAAAGAAGACTCGGCAATTCAGACATAGAAGTTTCGGCTTTTTCCCTCGGTTCCTGGAACACTTTTGAATTCATGCCGGAGGACGCCGGCCTCGAGATCATGAAAGCGGCTGTGGATAGCGGCATAAGCTTTCTTGATGACGCCCGCTACGATGATGTCACCGGTGAAGCTCCGCTGCAGACAGGTTATTCCGAAGTAGTATTTGGCAATCTGCTGCGCAAGGGCGGCTTCAATCGTGATGATCTGTTTATTTCCAACCGCCTCTGGTTTGAGTTCTATCCCGGTCAAAGTGTGGAAGAAGAAGTGGATGCGTCACTTCAGCGTATCGGCATCGACCATTTTGATCTGGTGTTCTGTTTTGATATTCCCAAGGACCTGAGCGCCGAAACTGTTGTCGATGAGCTTACCGCACTGTGCCAGACCGGCAAGGTCAAATACTGGGCGCCGGGCAACTGGTCCGGTGAATTTCTCGCCGAATGCTGTGCTGTAGCCAAACGAAAAAACCTGCCGCTGCCGCCGACTGCGATGGTGCCTTACAGCCTGTGCATGAAATCCTTTGTTGAACCACTGGCACTGAAGACCCTGTATCAGGAATACGACATGGGCCTGGTGGCTTCTTTCGCTCTCTTTGGCGGTATTCTGAGTGGCAAATACAACAATCCGGAATCGGCCAGTCGGCGCTTCGATAAGGAAAAGCTCGACATCCTGCGCAGCACGGGGACCTTCGAAAAAGTTGAACAGCTCATCGCCATGGCCAATGAGCTCGGCTGCACAGCACCCCAACTGGCCTACGCCTATGCGCTCGCCAATCCTCAGGTCTCTTCGGTGCTCTTTGGCGCTACGTCGACCGAGCAGATCAGGGCCAATATCAAAGCCCTGGACATCGTCAGACAACTCGATGCTGAACTGCTCGGGAAGCTGAAAAACCTGTTTCCTGAAGATGTCCGTCTGGGTCGATGAGTCTGATCAGCTTGCTGACTATCTGACCTCCTTACTCACTCTCCACCCGATTTCCACCCGCTCTCCACGACATTTCTGAAATGGCGATCAGTCCGCTTCCCGCATCAACGGGAACATTGAACAGCGTTTTGAAAAGAGAAAAAGAGTTTTAACGCGGCGAACGGGGTTTACCCAAGCCCGGTTGATTTGGACTTCCACCATTCTGTAACAGCAGCTCTTCGACACTGGCTGCACTCATCGGTTTGCCAAGCAGAAAACCCTGGACCTCGTCACAGCCCAGGTTTTTCAGTTTTTCCAGTTTTCGTTCAGTATCTACGCCTTCAGCAATAACCCGGAGTTTCAGGGAACTGGCAATCGAAATAATGGTTTTAACGAT
>CAZKJY010000509.1:0-1568 GCA_964553165.1 uncultured Enterobacteriaceae bacterium | reverse complement strand
ATGATTGAAACTGGCGAGAAAACCAGTCAACCTGGTCTTAGGTGTGACAGCTGTGGAAGATTTCCAAGGAGTATTGGAGGATACTAATTAACATGAACGAAGTTTTCTGTAAGAAAACATGGGTTTCTCTTTTTTGTTAAATTATTTTCCTTAAACATTTATAATCAAATCTAAGATTTACATAAGATTGAAATTGTCAAAGCCTGCCTGACGGGCAAACTCGGCCGCATGAAGGGCTTCGCTGGCATTATGCACCCGTCCAAGTTTGCTTAGCTGACTCGCCTGAAAACTTTGTATGCCTATCGACAGACGGTTAATGCCAGCGGCGTGATAATCGACGAATTTCTGCTGTTCAAAGGTTCCCGGATTGGCCTCAAGAGTGATTTCAATGTCATCCTCAAAGGGGATTCGACTGCGACAGGCCTGCAGCAGACGGTGGATAGATGCCGGTGAAAACAGGCTGGGAGTGCCACCGCCAAAAAAAACCGATTGCAGGCTGCGGCCCTGAACATACTCAAGATCAGCATCCAGGTCCTTCAGCAAGGCATCGATGTAATCATTCTCTGGCAGGGATCCCTGGAATTCATGTGAATTGAAATCGCAGTACGGGCATTTTTGCAGGCACCAGGGAATGTGGATATACAGCGAAAGCGGCGGAAGCGTCAGCAATCCGCTCATAAGGGCCAGCGTCTGAGCAGTTCCTGAATGGCTTTGGCGCGGTGGCTAAGGGTGTTTTTGACCGCCGGATCCAACTCGGCAGAGCTGCAGCCATGTTCTGGAACAAAGAAGATGGAATCATAACCAAAGCCATGCTGACCCCGCTCTTCAAAGAGGATGCGACCCTCCCAGCTGCCCTGGCATATCAGTGGCATGGGATCATCGGCAAATCGCATCAGGGCGATCACGCAATGAAAACGCGCAGTCCGCTCTGCTTCCGGAATGTCTCGGAGTTGTTCCAGTACGCGCTGATTGTTGGCAGCATCATTGCTGGCACGATCCTGGTTCAGTCCCGCATAGCGGGCGGAATAAATCCCTGGCGCACCATCCAGGGCATCAACTTCCAGCCCGGAGTCGTCAGCAAGGGCAGGCAGTCCGGAATGTGTTGACGCATGCCTTGCCTTGATGATGGCGTTTTCAACAAAGCTCAGTCCATCTTCAATGGCTTCGGGAAAATTGAACTGCGCCTGAGACAGCAAGCGCAGGTCCAGCGGTGACAGTGTCTGCTGTAGTTCTCTCAGCTTTCCGGGGTTGTTACTGGCGAGCACAATATCCATTAGGAGGAGTGCTGTTTCAATTGATGTATAGCTGGGTTGTCCAGCTCAGGGTATAGGAGGGTCCAGTGTTTTCGGGCTGGATGTTGAGAGTGAAGCGCAGGTTTTCAGCATTCGAGAATTCAAACTGGCCAAGGTAATAAATGGCATTTCCTTCGCGGACTTCTATGAAGTCCAGCGTTTCGCTCTGGCCAATGAAGTTGGCCTTTTCCCCGGTAATAGTGGCGACGACAGCAGTGCCAATCGAACCATCATCTTTCAGAACGCTGATATTGATAAAGGCATTTCTTGCAGAAC
>CAZKJY010000508.1:0-1579 GCA_964553165.1 uncultured Enterobacteriaceae bacterium | reverse complement strand
TTCATCCCGGCCAGCCTGGATTATGTGACAGTCATGCATGGTATCTGGCGCGCTGGCGGTATTGCCGTCCCACTGAATGTTGCCTCGGCAGTTTCCGAGCTCGACCATTACCTGAGCAATGCCAGCGTCACACGCATGATTGCCAACGGTAAGTACAGGGATTCTCTCAGGGACCTGTGTAGAGAACTTGGCATCGAGCTGCTGTCTGTTGAGGAAGTCCTTGCCGATAAAGCAGGAAAGCTGCCGGCAATCGCTCCGCAACGACGTGCCATGATGCTTTTCACCAGTGGCACCACGAACAAACCCAAAGGCGTAGTGAGTACGCACAAGACCATCAGTGCCCAGATCACCACCCTGATCGATGCCTGGGCCTGGACAGACAATGACGTGATTCCGCTGTTTCTGCCTCTGCATCATATTCACGGCATCATCAATATTCTCAGTTGCGGCCTGTGGGCCGGAGCAACGGTACATCTGTTTTCAAAATTCGACATTCCGCGTATTACCGATCAGATCATTGCCGGGACCTACAATGTGTTCATGGCTGTCCCCACGATATACGTCAAATTGATCCAGTATTTCGATACAGTTGATGCTGAGCGTGTGAAAAGCATTTGCGAAGGATTCAAGGACATGAGACTGAACATTTCCGGCTCGGCGGCCTGTCCGGTCAAACTTTTCAATCAGTGGCACGAGCTCACCGGTCAGGTTCTGCTGGAACGTTATGGCATGACCGAGATCGGCATGGGCCTTTCCAACCCCTACGAGGGCGAACGGCGTGCAGGCTATGTCGGACAACCCTTACCTGGCGTTCAGGTTCAGCTCTTTGATGAGAATGATGTCCCCATTACTGAGGAAGGCAAAGCCGGCGAAATCCGCATCAAGGGTGATAATGTGTTTCTTGAATACTGGAACAATGAAACTGCGACCCGGGAAAGTTTCAGGGATGGCTGGTTCTGCACGGGGGATGTTGCGGTTATTGAAGATGGCTATTACCGCATCATGGGGCGTTCTTCGGTCGATATCATAAAATCCGGAGGCTATAAGCTATCCGCCCTGGAAATTGAAGGGGTGCTGCTGACGCATGAAGACATCAGTGAGGTAGCGGTCATTGGGGTGGAGGATGATACCTGGGGCGAAGCCGTGACAGCCATCATCGTTCTCAAAGGTGGCAGCAGTCTGGATTATGACGCATTAAAGAACTGGTGTGACGGAAAAATGTCGTCCTACAAAATTCCCAAGCAGATTAAAATTGTCGATGCCTTACCTCGTAATGCCATGGGGAAAGTCACCAAACCGGACTTAAAAAAATTACTTTAATGCCTGGTCGGGTCGAAACCTGACATTTTCCTTAATTAGCGACACCATCCAGCCGACAGTAAGCGGCACCATTGTCGTGATACTGATGGCAATATCATCCCAGGTATAGTGATCGGGAAAAGGCTGCCCCGGGAGTCATTTTTAAGGGCGGGAATCGGGTAGTGCATCAGTTTGAAATTTGATCTGCTTCCATCCCGGGAAAGAGCGAGGAACCGTATGGCGACAGGATGTCGCCATCCGAGCCTGCACATGGATGTGC
>CAZKJY010000507.1:0-1580 GCA_964553165.1 uncultured Enterobacteriaceae bacterium | reverse complement strand
TTTGCTTCCCGGTGCTGTCCCTGGCACTGTGCGTTTTGCCGGCAGCGAGACTTCTTTCGGCATAGGTGGCCGACTGGAAACTCATGCCACCATCAGCGATGTGTATTTTAGCGCCGAACAATCAGGACGGGACCAGCTGAGATTCGCCCAGATTCCCGTCGACGCGGCTGCCGGGCCAAACAGTCAATTTCGCTTTAATACCCGTGACAGCCGCATCTGGTTTCAGCTGCAGCGTCCGTTCGGTGCCAATGATCTCAATTTTTATGTTGAATATGACATGACGGGAAAACCGGACACGCACAAGTTTTTCCTGCGTCACGCCTACATGAGCCTTGGTCCCTTTCTGGCAGGACGATCATTCACGACGTTTATCGACAGCGCCGTCCTGCCTGATGTCGACACTGGCTCGGCACCGGGTACCGTCTTCCTGAAACGGGACCAGATACGCTGGACGCGCTCCTTCAGAGAGGATTCGCTGGAACTGGCCGCGGCTCTGGAGCAGCCTGACAGTCTCGTCACTGAACCGAATGCTGAGCGCATTCGGCAATACGATGACAATCACCTTCCCGCTATTGTTTCACGGCTTACCTGGCACGCCGGATGGGGTCAGGTCGCACTCTCCAGCATGATCCGCAGACTTCGCTGGCAACAAAATGAGCAGCATCTCACAAAACTGGCAGGCGGCCTGGGCCTGTCCGGACGCATCAATCTGGACGCAGTCGATAATTTTCGTTTCATGATTAACTACGGCAATGGATTTGGGCGCTTCATTACCCTGGGGGCTTATGCCGATGCCAGCATCGCCAGGGATTTCAGCCAGTTGAATGCCCATCCCGTTTACAGTCTGCTGGGGGCCTACCAGCACTACTGGAGCACCCGGTGGCGTTCGACGCTGTCGCTGAGCTATTCAGGAACCAGCCTGCCGGGTAGTGCCAGCGATAATTTGACGGCCAGGGCGCGTTCAGCCCAGATCAATCTGTTCTGGAGCCCGGTACCGGCATTGAGTATCGGCATTGAGTATCTGCATGCCCAGCGGCGTCTGGCGAATGCGCAGGATGGGGAGCTCAATCGACTGATGTTCTCAACCCGTTATACCTTAGAGCTCTGAACATCACACCGGACTTGATTCAGGCAAGTGCCATGCCTGCTTCGTCACACCAACAAAGCTTTCTAGCGTTCAGGCTGCCATCGGCCATCAGGAAACCAAAAGGATAAATAAACTGGCCGCAAAAACGGAACCCACTGAGGAAAGAACGACGGCTGAAGCAATCTGGCTTTCACAGGCCTGATAGCGCCTGGAAAAAATATAGGGACTTATTCCAACCGGCGTTGAGGCCAGAATGACAGCCGTTCCTGCCCATACCGGATTGATACTGAACAGCTGAAAAACAAAAACCCAGACCATAACTGGCAACAATACCAGTTTGAGTATGACCAGTACCATCGACGCCCTGATGTCTCCCCGGATTTTATATCGGGTAAGCGCGCCTCCAAGTGAAAACAATGACAGGGGAACAGCCGCCTGTGACATCAGGTTTACAGCACCCAATAGCGGTGAATAGATAGAAATATTCAGGATA
>CAZKJY010000506.1:0-1581 GCA_964553165.1 uncultured Enterobacteriaceae bacterium | reverse complement strand
TTTTTCTTCGACCAGCTGTTTACCGGCTAACAGATTGGGCAGGGAAAAATACGGGACCTTCAGCATGCGGGAAATAATGGCGTAAGAGAACCAGGCCATTCTGTAACACACCAGCATCGGTTTCTTCAGTAACAGTGCTTCCAGCGTTGCTGTGCCGGAAGCAATCAGGATGCAATCTGCTGCTGCCATGATCTGGCGGGATTTTCCGTCATGAAGACTGACAGGCAAGGCCGGATAATCCTTCTGTAGCATGGCCTGCAGCTCCCGTTTGCGCTCCGGATTGGCACAGGGAATGAGACACTGTAGGGTCGGCCAGCGTTGCAGTGCCAGCTCTGCACAGGCAAGAAATTCAGGTGCCAGCCTGCTCACCTCAGTGCTGCGGCTGCCCGGCAGGATTGCCAGAACCGGGTTGTCTGCTTGCAAACCAAGCCCCTGTCTTGCCTCCTTCGAATCGACCTGCAAGGGAATGGCATCTGCCAGGGGATGCCCAACAAACTTCACTGCAATGCCATGCTGTTCATAAAAACCAGCCTCGAAGGGAAACAGCGTCAGCATCAGATCAACCGCCTGCCGGATTTTTTTGATTCGTTTCTGGCGCCAGGCCCAGACCGATGGGCTGACATAATGAACGGTGGGGATGCCAGCTTTGCGCAGACGTTTTTCCATGCCCAGCGTGAAGTCTGGCGAATCAATGCCGACAAACACATCCGGGGGATGCTGCAGGAAATGCTGCAGCACTCTTTTACGGATGCCCAGCAACTCCCTCAACCTGCGCAGGGGTTCAATCAGGCCCATCACCGACAGCCTTTCCATGGGGGCCATGGACTGCATACCCTGCTCAGTCATTAGCGGGCCACCAATCCCCTCAAACTGTACCTCGGGTAAGTGTTTTTTTATGGACGCCATTAACCCCGCCCCCAGAATATCGCCGGAACTCTCTCCGGCCACTATTCCGATTCGTAAGGCAGGTTTCATGTCCAATTAACGGGTGATGCCTTTTTTGGAAGCCCTGACGGAGTCGATCAGGAGTTGAACTTCAGGATAGTCGCCAACAAAACCGCTAATTTCCTGCAGGGCCTTGTCCGTTGTTTTACCATCCCGATACAGAATTTTATAAGCCTGCCGCAGGGTTTTGATCAGATCCTTGTTAAAGCCCCTCCGTTCCAGGCCTGTGCTGTTGATGCCACGGGCTGAAGGCGGATTACCATTGACGATGATGTAGGCCGGCACATCCATGTTGACGTGAGTTAAGCCCCCCACAAAGCTGTGTGCACCGATTTTCAAAAACTGATAGACGCCTGCATAACCAGCAAGAATTGCCCAGTCCCCGACTTCGACGTGTCCGCTGACTGCGGCATTATTGGAAAAAATAATATGGTTACCAATGATGCAGTCATGGGCAACATGGGTATAGGGCATAAAAAGATTGTCCGAGCCGATACGGGTGATACCTCCGCCGACGCCAGTCCCCCGATGCAGAGTCGCGCCTTCACGGATGACATTATTATCCCCAATTTCCAGCCAGGGTTCCTCGCCTTTGTATTTCAGAGCGGAGGGGCCTTCACCGACCGAAGCGAACTG
>CAZKJY010000505.1:0-1598 GCA_964553165.1 uncultured Enterobacteriaceae bacterium | reverse complement strand
TCAATAATTTCCACCTTGTAGGCTTCGCCCATCTGCTGGAAAAGCCTGACCGCCTCTTCGCGGCTCAGAATGCTGCGCTCGACCTTGATATCTTCGGCCGCCAGACGCTGCATTTCCTTCTCGATTGCTTCCAGATCATCCGGCGTAAAAGGCCGCTCATAGGCAAAATCATAATAAAAGCCGTTCTCGATGACCGGTCCAATGGTGACCTGGGCTTCAGGAAACAGATTCTGGACTGCGTTTGCCATCAAATGGGCACAGGAATGGCGGATGATTTCCAGACCTTCTTCATCACGTGATGTGATGATGGCCAGTTCAGCATCTTCTTCAATCAGGTGAGAAGTATCGACCAGTTTACCGTTTACTTTTCCCGCCAGGGCAGCCTTGGCCAGACCAGGACCGATGGCTTCGGCAACAGCCAGGACAGTAGGTGCCTGTTCGAATTGCTTTTGATTGCCATCCGGCAAAGTGATCGTAAACATCATTACCACAGGACCGCTGGTCCTGCTTTTCCCTTTAGTCTTAGTCTTGGATAGCCAGAATTGGTAGGCACGACCAGATTCGAACTGGTGACCTCTACCATGTCAAGGTAGCGCTCTAACCAACTGAGCTACGCGCCTGTTATCCGTTGAAACCCGGTAAATACGCCCATTTCAAGCTTCCCGGGAAGATCGGCGATTATAGAGATACCGGCCCAGAATCACAAGAAAATCAAAGGATTCTGGGCCTTTTATTATCTCAGTTTCAAACGGCCAATAAATCAGACTGCCTGCAGCATGGGCGCTTGAAACAGACCCCGCTCCAGATTATGACTTTGCAACTGTTCAGGTCTGAAGTAGCGTTTACAAACCTCGATTGCGGTTTCTACTTCAAAGCGTTTACAGGAAAAAATGTCGATATAAACCTGGCCGAGATTTTCGGCAAAATGCGCACAAATATTAGATGTTTCAATCAGTTGCATCAGTGTATAACCTGCTGCATCAAAACTGTGACTGGCGAAATGTTCCAGTACCGGCTCGCCAAAGGCCTTCATGTCAATGGCTGTGATCAGTTCCTTGACCCAGGCGCGAATATTATCCGCATCACTGAGCTGTTCCCGTGGACAGCCTGCAAAATCCAGAATTAAATGTTGACCCCAAATAGCAGTTTGCTGACGCATAAATAACCTCATAAAAGTAGTAACGCCGCGCACCACATCCCATAACACCCGGGTGCTGTGGCGCGCACTCTACGCTTTATTTTTGGGAAGGCAAGCGAAATCGATCAGTGCACTCACAGCGTTCGTAAGTGCACTGATGCCACTGGTTTCAGACCACACGGGATGGCAGAAAATCTGACTGTTTTAACGGCTCGGCTCGACGTATTCCACCAGTATACCATCCGGATCAATCGCAAAAACAAAACGTCCGAATGCCCGCTGGATGGGTTCGGCATCCCAACTCAGGAAGTCATAGCCCGCCTCCTGGGTCAGGGTAATTAGCCTGTCCAGATTGCTGACCTGCAGCTGGAACTGGGGAGAACCCACATCTTCAATGCCCCAGCTGGTATTGACAAGTTAACTCCATAAATTTGATATATTCAACCTATGAATACATCAA
>CAZKJY010000504.1:0-1613 GCA_964553165.1 uncultured Enterobacteriaceae bacterium | reverse complement strand
CAGTGCGTATTAATGACGAAATTGATGTTGTCTGAACTGATCTGTTCAATCAGCGTCTTTATCTGTGTCGACTGCGGGGCAAACTTGGTATCGATTACAATGATGCCATCGACACCGGTATAGACCCCGATATTGCCGCCGGGACCGTAGATGACATGAAAATTATCGCTGATCTGCTGTGACTGTACCTGCGCCGAGGCGGCAGCAGCAAAAGCGAGTGTCAGCAGGAGCAGGCTGAATGAAACGGCGTATCTGATGGGCATCTCTCTCATTTTTTACCACTTACTATAACGAGGCAGACAGCTGCTGGGAATATTATCCGGCATGATTCGCAGCTAACTCTTTGTTCGCAAGAGACCTTCATGCCTGTGATGAGAGTCTCTGGACAGGCCGAACGACTCAGCGGTCCTCGCAGGGAAGCGGATTCCATTCACTGTCATCCGGCAGACGCTTGAAACTGGAGCTGCTGAAATACGGTTCCGTGTAGTAATGCGGGTCATCCACCAGGACACCAACCACAAACCAAGCATCCCCGTAAGTATCATGGCGGTTGAAGTATTCGGTAACGACGGCATTTTCACTGTATGGGACCCCGTTGCGGCGGATATAGCCAGCACGCAGATTACGGGTGACGACCTTGAGGCTCTGCCCTTCCCAGCTGGCCAGCGAAACGCCCTGCCAGGACGGCGTCCCGTCCATTATCTCGTCGGCATTGAAATGGAAATACCGGGTCTGCATGCCGTGATCACTTTCCAGTTTCAGGGTGTCATCATCCTCCCAGGAAATGTGTACACGAATCGGCATGCGCATCAGATTGCCGGCGACATAGGGGCGGCAGGTGCCTTCATCCCGTTCCGGGTCCCAGGCATTGGTTAGCTCAATGGCTTCCTCGTTGAGGAAGGTGAAGCTGGAGATATCGCCTTTTGGCGGGGTGACCATGCGCCAGCGCCAATCTTCGGTAATCACCGTGGTCCAGTAGCCTTCCAGATCAATCGGTGCGGCTTCACGGGGCGACAGATTTTCGCTCATCGCGCTGGGGCCTTCTTCCTGCGCATTTAATCCTGAATATGGCAATAAAATCAGCAGAGTAGGAAATAAAGTTAAAGTAAATTTTATATTCATAATCGTCTCTTTCCCTTGCGTCAACGGGCGCTGAGTTCGTTATACACGGCTTCGATGAAATTGGCGGTGGTCCAGAAGCCTGAATCGGAACCGTAACGGGCGTCATATTCAAAGGTCGGTTCACTGGCCATCACTTCGCGCAGGGAATCACCCTGATCGATGCGGTAGGCAATGCGATCGCGGATGATAGTGAGCATGTCGCGGTAAATCAGCACCTCTGCTTCATCACCGATGCGGCCGTGACCGGGAATGATCTGAGTGCCGCCTTCCTGACGGTCTGCGGGCACTGCCATCTCCAGGAGGTTATTGAGGCCATCCAGAATGCCCTGCAGCGAGCCGCCGTTGGCTACATCAATATAAGGATAGCCACTGGTGACATAGATGTCGCCGGCGGCAATAACATCCGAACGCCGGAAGAATACGAAACTGTCACCATTCGTGTGGGCATTGGGCTGATGGTTAATGACGATGGCTTCCCCGTTGAAGAACAT
>CAZKJY010000503.1:0-1613 GCA_964553165.1 uncultured Enterobacteriaceae bacterium | reverse complement strand
AGGGCTTTTTTTATCTGATTGGGTGGGTATTCATAAATGGGTAATTCAAGGTTGGCGCAGGCAACAATGACAGCCCCGCGGGCATGGCCCAGTTTAAGCGCCGAAACAGCACTGCGGCCCACGAAGATTTCCTCCAGGGCGACTTCTGACGGCTGGTACTTGTTAATGATTTCACCCAGCTCATCATGGATGATCTTGAGGCGCTCATTAAAGGGCAGGTCTTCGACCCGGATACAGCCGGAAGCAATATAGCCAAGCTTATTGCCAGTCGCCTGAATCAAACCGTAACCGCAAACTCGGGAACCCGGGTCTATCCCTAAAATGACGGCCATGGGCAGTACTGCTCTCCAGTCCTGTTCAGGATCAGCTGTTTAATTGCGCCAGCACCTCTGCGGAAATACTGGCATTCGAATACACGTTTTGCACATCATCCAGATCTTCCAGATTGTCGACCAGATTAATCAGTTGCTCGGCACTTGTCAGATCCAGATCAACTGCTGTTGAGGCCAGCATGATCACTTCAGCATTGCCGGCTTCAAGGCCCGCTGAGTCCAGCGCATCCCTGACGGTACCAAAATTTTCAAAGCTGGTGTGAACTTCAAAGCTGCCATCTTCCTGGTTGATCACATCGTCTGCACCGGCCTCCAGCGCAGTTTCCAGTAACAGCTCTTCATCGGTCCCTGCGGGATAGCTGATGACCCCGGTTTTGTCGAACAGGTAGGAGACTGAACCATTGGTGCCGAGATTGCCCCCAGCCTTGGTGAAACAATGACGCACTTCTGCAACCGTACGGTTTTTGTTGTCGGTCAGGGTTTCGACCAGTATGGCTACGCCATTGGGACCATAGCCTTCATAGGTAAGTTCTTCCAGATTTTCATTTTCCGAGCTGCCTGCACCCCGGGCGATGGCGCGGTCAATCGTGTCCCGCGTCATGTTGGCGCTCAGCGCCTTGTCAACAATCGCCCGTAATCGGGGGTTATCGGCGACTTCACCGCCACCGTGCTTGGCCGCTACGGTGAGCTCACGGATCAGTTTGGTAAAGATTTTGGCCCGTTTGGCATCCTGTCCCGCTTTCCGGTGTTTGATATTTGCCCATTTACTGTGACCAGCCATACGTTCTTCTCTTTATTGCCCCTTGTTATCTGCTTCCGGTTTTATTTGTTCACGCAACCTGATATTCAGTTCGCGCAGTTGTTTGCCAGGGACTTCTCCCGGTGCGTCCGTCAGCAGACAGGCAGCTGACTGGGTTTTTGGAAAGGCAATCACATCCCTGATGGACGTTGATCCAGTCATCATCATCACCAGACGGTCCAGACCAAACGCAATACCACCATGGGGTGGCGCCCCAAATTTCAGTGCTTCGAGCAGGAAGCCAAACTTGGTCTCGGCTTCTGCTTCATCTATTCCCAGCACCCTGAACACCGCCTGCTGCATGGCCGGTCTGTTGATACGGATGGAACCGCCACCCAGTTCGGTACCATTGAGTACCATATCATAGGCTCGTGATAATGCTGCCAGAGGCTGTGCCTGCAATTCTTCGGGGCTGCAGGAGGGCGCCGTAAAAGGATGATGCACTGAGTTGTAGTTGCCTTCCTTGTCGAGTTCGAACATCG
>CAZKJY010000502.1:0-1618 GCA_964553165.1 uncultured Enterobacteriaceae bacterium | reverse complement strand
GACCCGGGGCAATCCCGCTGTGGAATCCGTACGCGACGACGCTCTTCCCTATCCTTCCGGCCCCCAGTGGCTGGGTCATTTTTTCCTGCGCGATCGTTGGGTGCTGGCTGTTTCCGGTACCCATGGCAAGACCACTACGTCAAGTATGCTGGCCTGGATTCTGGAGTGGGCAGGCATGGAGCCGGGTTTTCTGATCGGTGGTGTACCCAACAATTTCGGTGTTTCTGCCCGCCTTGGGGGTTCACCTTTTTTTGTGGTTGAAGCCGACGAGTACGACAGCGCATTTTTTGACAAACGCTCCAAGTTTGTCCACTACCGTCCTCGCACCGCCATTCTCAACAATCTGGAATTCGACCACGCGGATATTTTTCCCGACCTGAAAGCCATTCAGGCCCAGTTCCACCACTTTGTGCGCACCATTCCTGGCCATGGCCTGATCGTGGCACCCTTTGCCGATGCCCATTTGCAGGAAGTGCTGGCCATGGGGCACTGGTCGGAATATCAGCCGTTAGGGCTCGCCAGCAGTTGGGAAGCCCAGCCTCTGGAAGAGGACAGCTCCGTATACAGTGTCAGTTTTCAGGGCCAGCAACGGGGTATTGTCAGCTGGGACCAGACGGGTGAGCACAATATGTTTAATGGGCTCGCGGCCATTGCGGCGGCGCGGCATGTGGGAGTCACCCCAGAAGTAGCCTGCGAGGCACTGAGTGAATTCCAGGGTGTGAAGCGGCGGATGGAGCAGATCGCCGCCGTGAACGGCATTCGCGTCTACGATGATTTTGCCCACCACCCTACGGCCATTGCCACAACCCTGGCAGGTTTGCGCAAGCGCGTTGGGGACGAAAAGATCATTGCGGTCATTGAACCTCGCTCCAACACCATGAAGCTCGGTGTGCATAAAAACCAGCTTGCCGAGTCCGTGATGGATGCCGACAAGGTGTTCTGGTTCCAGCCGGACAACATAGAGTGGTCGTTGCAGGATGTGGTTGACCGCAGCACTGTTCCTTCAGAAGTGGTACACAGTATTGACCGCCTGCTGCTGAGAACCCTTGAACAAGCCGGTGACAATGGCCATGTGGTGATCATGAGTAATGGCGGTTTCAGTGGATTCCACCGTCGATTGGTAGACCTGCTGGAGGGAAAATCCCGTGGCTGATTTTGACCGTTCCATCACCCTGGCCATGACCGGGGCATCCGGTGCCCAGTATGGGTTGCGTCTGCTGGAGTGTCTGGTGCAGGCTAACTGCCAGGTACAGTTCTTGGTCTCAGAGGCAGCCCGTATCGTGGTGGATACGGAAACCGATCTGGAATTGCCCAACGATGACATTCTTGAGGAATTTCTCACCCTCAACTTTGATGCAGAACCGGGCCAGATCATCGTGAACAGTTCCCGCGACTGGTTTTCCCCGGTGGCTTCCGGTTCCTCGGCACCGTCGTCCATGGTCATCTGTCCCGCCAGCGGTGGCACGCTCTCTGCGATAGCCTGTGGTGCCAGCAATAACCTCATCGAGCGGGCGGCAGATGTCGCCATCAAGGAAAAACAGCAGCTGATTGTGGTGCCCAGGGAGACTCCCCTGTCTGAAATTCACCTGGAAAATATGCTGAAACTTGCAAAAATGGG
>CAZKJY010000501.1:0-1624 GCA_964553165.1 uncultured Enterobacteriaceae bacterium | reverse complement strand
TCAGGCTTCCGTGGTAGCGCGATTCCAGGGTGGCCATAACGCGGGTCATACGCTGGTTATCGAAGGCCAGAAAACGGTGCTGCACCTGATTCCTTCCGGCATTCTCCGCGACAACGTTACCTGCATGATCGGCAATGGCGTGGTGTTGTCGCCAGAGGCGCTGCTGGAGGAAATGGCCGAGTTGGAAGGCAAGGGTGTACCTGTGCGGGAGCGTTTGCGACTGTCTCCGGCCTGTCCGCTGATCCTGCCTGTGCACATTGCACTCGATCAGGCCCGCGAGCGCGCCCGGGGCAATGCCAAGATTGGCACCACTGGCCGCGGCATTGGCCCGGCCTATGAAGATAAAGTAGCCCGTCGGGGGCTACGCCTGGGTGATATGTTTAATCGTGAGCTGTTTGCCAACAAGCTGAAAGAGTTGATGGCTTATCACAATTTCATGCTGACAAACTATTATCAGGAAGATGCGGTCAGTTATGAAGAGACACTGGCTCTAACCGTGAAATGGGCCGAGGAGCTAGAGCCCATGGTTGCCGACGTAACCGGTGAGTTGCATGAGGCCCGTGAAGCGGGCAAAAACATCATGTTTGAAGGGGCCCAGGGTTCCCTGTTGGACATTGATCACGGCACCTATCCCTTCGTAACGTCTTCTAATACCACTGCCGGTGGCACAGCTACTGGTAGCGGCTTTGGTCCGCTTTATCTGGATTACGTACTGGGTATTACCAAAGCCTACACCACCCGGGTTGGTTCCGGACCGTTTCCTACGGAGCTTTTTGATGCTATCGGCAAGCACTTGGGTGAAAAAGGGCATGAATTTGGCGCTACAACCGGGCGTGAAAGGCGCTGTGGTTGGTTTGATGCTGTGGCCCTGAAGCAGGCGATCCGTATAAACTCGGTATCTGGCCTGTGTCTGACCAAACTGGATGTGCTGGATGGTCTGGATACCATCAAGCTCTGTGTGGGTTACCAAGATGCCGAAGGTAATGAAGCAGCCGCACCTTGCCACGCTGATGACTACGAAAAGCTGGTGCCTATTTATGAGGAAATCCCGGGGTGGCAGGATTCTACAATCGGTGCCAAATCACTGGATGACCTACCGGCTAACGCGCGTGCCTATATTTCGCGTATTGAGGAAATACTCAAGACGCCGGTGGATATTATTTCCACTGGACCGGATCGGGTGGAGACCATCATTTTAAGACATCCATTTGCCTGACAAGTGATCGTTCTTTTCTTATAAAACACTCTGCCACTGAACCACAACAATTTGGTTCAGGGGTATTTCTAGCACCTTTCTGTGGGAGAAATTTCTCAGGACGGGGGTTTCTCTTCTGAAATTCTTGATTAAGCTTAAACAGAGAGTCGTTAAAGGTTTGTACATATGCTTAATTCAGTCGAACTGAAAGATTACATGCTCCGCAATCCCATTAAGGTCAATCTGAATGATGACCTGTTTGTGGCGATTGATCGCATTGTGGCCAATAAGGTTTCCGGGGTTTGTGTGGTGGACGACGAGAATAACCTGGTGGGTATGTTGTCAGAAGTGGACTGCCTGGGAGCTATTCTTACCGCCCGCTACAATCAGGAAACCAGTGTCGGCCCCGTCAGCGGTGTAATGACCCGT
>CAZKJY010000500.1:0-1631 GCA_964553165.1 uncultured Enterobacteriaceae bacterium | reverse complement strand
AGTCTTCGGTCACGACTGACACCCAGTTACCGGTCAGGTCAATAGGTGCCTCGACGCGGCCGGGTTCAGCCGGTGGCGGCGGACCATCCAGAAACAGCGTCTGGGCTAAGCCACTTCCACTCAGACAGGAGGCGATAAGCATCGTCCCCAGCGCTTTGACCAGTTGCTTTTTACCGTAAGTCTTCATAGACCGCCTCCAGAAACATCTCAGTGGTCCAGTGACGGCCACTGTAGAGGCCGTCATATTCCAGTGCCGGTCTTGCCGCCACAATTTCGTCAAAGGATTTACCCTCATCCAGCATGGACTGGACCCGATTGCGGATGATGGTCACCATGTCACGGTACTCCACGACATCCGACTCACTGGCAATGCGTCCATGACCCGGAATAACCAGCGTGCCACCCTGCTGGTTATATTTTGGAATGGTGATGTCGATGATCCGGTTCAGGGCATCAATGACCCCCTGCAGGCTGCCACCCAGTTCAGGATGGAATCTCGGGTACTGGGTGAGATCAAATATGTCGCCTGTCACCAGCACATCGGAATCACGGAAATAAACCATGATGTCGCCATCGGTAATGGCGTTTGGCTGGTGAGTCATTTCGATGCCTTCCCCGTTATAGAACATGCTTCTGTCAGCACCAAAAAAGGTACTGTTGGGCCAGAATTCATAAGCCAGATCATCACCCAGAGCGGTCGTGGCCAGCAGCGTCAGGCCATTGGTATGGCCGATAATCGGCATGCCGATAATGGGCTGTCCAACGCCGGCCGGATGAATCACCTGATTCCCCAGGATGTGGCCAGGCAGAATGGATGTGTTGATCAACTGGCGGATCGGGTTTGGGCTCAACTGGCGGATGGCGGCAATGACATTGTCTGCCGCTTCAACATTACCAGCATCCACCAGCAGCACACCTTCATCACCCAGCTGCACAGCAATATTGCTGCCGCCGGTGGCAATCATGTAGACATTGCCCTGCACCGGCAGAACTTCGATTTCATCCGTATCCGGTGCCAGTGGCTCAGGACGCTGCGCCAACGTCGAAAGTGACAGGCTGGCCAGCAAAAAACCGGTCAGGAGACTGGCAGTAACATGTAGACGCTTCATTGCGCTTCCTCCCCGGCATTTACCCTGGCATCATACGCTTCGCGCATCTGTCGCAGGGTTTCGCGGTATTCCGGGTACAGGGTAACGCTGCCACCACCGGTAGCTTCCACGGCGATGCCCAGTTCATTAGCTGTATCAGGGTGCTTGGTCCCCAGTGGCCAGGTCGGTACCCAGCCTTTGTCCATCGCAACTTCCTCAACCGCCACGAAAGGACTGCCCGGTGTGACCACCTGTGGTGGATTCCAGATCCAGGTCTGACTCCTGACAAAGGGCTCTTCCAGATAGACGGGATCTTCAATGTAAGACACCATGGTCATGTACTCGCCATGGCGGAAGAAATATTCCGTCATTTTGGCATAGGGGCTGGCCGGCACTCCATTACGCTGGTACACCCCGTATTTCATGTGCGTGGTCGTGACGATCAAGACCCCGTCTTTCCAGACGCCGGTGGAAAAGCCATTCCACTGGTGCAGACCATGTCGCTCAGAAGGATGTTCGCGACCGTCCAGCCAGATCGTGCGA
>CAZKJY010000499.1:0-1631 GCA_964553165.1 uncultured Enterobacteriaceae bacterium | reverse complement strand
CAACGAGGGTGGTTACAGCGAGCTGATCAATAGCCAGTAAACCAGAAGGGTTTATTCGGCGTCGTTGCGCCAGTCACCGGAGGCCTCTGCCAGATACTGATCTTTCAGTTTGACGTAATTGCCGGGTGAATAAGTGAAAAACTCCCGCTCCTTGTCGCTGACAGCCCTCAATAATCTGCAGGGGTTGCCCACGTAAAGGTTGCCGCTCTCAAGGCGTTTCCCCGGCGGTACAACGGTACCCGCACCAATAATGACTTCATCCTCGACGATAGCGCCATCATTCACAATGGCACCATTCCCAACCAGAATACGACTCCCCAGGGTGCATCCGTGAAGAATCGCGCCGTGTCCGACAATGACATCATCACCGATGGTCAGGGGCCAGCCGCCTGGATTGAAATGGCTGGCGTGGGTGATGTGAAGAACGGCTGTGTCCTGTACATTGGAGCGATTGCCAATGGTGATACGGTGCATATCACCGCGAATCACGGCACCGGGCCATACGGACACATCATCGCCCAGGGTGACATCGCCTATCACCGTGGCGGCCGGGTCCACATAGACGCGGGCTCCCAGTGTTGGGGTGATGCCTTTATGAGGACGAATGTTGTCTGTCATACTATTTTTCGCAAAGTTGTCGTTGATATGAAGTTATAATAACGCCCATCCAGGCTCTCTCAAACCTCTCTGTGGTGTGTCCTGGGGAACCCAGTCTTTATTCAGCGGGCAAGTGGATTCTGTCGCCATGTATAGTCAAAAAAAACGTTTTATCGCCGGAGCTGTTTGCCCGCGCTGCAACGCAATGGATAAGATCGTTGTATTTTCAGAAGATGGATAAGACTACCGGGCCTGTGTCAGCTGTGATTTCAGGGAACAGATGTTTTTGCAAAGCGCTCCCCGTGAACTCGAGACGCGCGTCAATCGTACCGAAGCTGAAAAGCAGGCAGAAGTACAACCGGTCAAGCTGATCGATCCAGGCAAGTAAAAAACGTAATTAATTGATCAGCACCCGGGCAGACTGGCTGTTGAGCAGAAGATTGACCGATAGGTTATCCACCAGGCAGGGCCAGCGTTCCAGGTCGCTTGCCCAGCGACTGCTCCGATCTACTTTGCATGCTTCGGGCACCAACACCAAATCCCCCCCCTGAAGATGATCCGCAATGATGTGGACAGCATGGTCGAGCTGGTTGGCGAAGGGCTCGCCAATGAGGTGATGAATGATCAGGTTGGAGCGTGTCATGTCCATGGGAACCAGTGGCATATTATAGCGGGACATGAAGCGGTCATTGACCTCCTCAATCAGCCGGTGAGCCAGGTAGGACTCATCCATCAGTGCGTTGAGCCCATCATGGCCGTCAATGAGGTTCGGAGGCTGGATAAAAAATTCCTTGGCAATTTGCATGACCGGCTCAGTGTAGTCGGTAATGTCACACTCGCTGGCAATAGTATCCACCGCATCAATAAACTCAGGCACCTGGTCAATGTAGTGAATAATAAAATTGAGCAGGGCCGGCACAATATTTTCTGGAGGCAGCTGAATGGTGTGATGGAGCCTGGAAACTCTGGCCTGCATCAGGCGTGCAAGCTGGCCAGTGGCTTGTTCATGTGATTTGGCGGCGGCGATGGCCTGG
>CAZKJY010000498.1:0-1633 GCA_964553165.1 uncultured Enterobacteriaceae bacterium | reverse complement strand
AAAGCGCGACAGGCATCAGCAGCTCATCGGCAGCAAGCCCCCTGGCTGCAAGCGCCTCCGCATCCGCGACTATACGCTTTACTTCATATAACTCAAGCGAGGGCAGCGCACGGCTGATTGCCTTCATGCCCGTACTGGCAGCACGCTGATCTGACTGTAAGTGCCAGACCCCCTGACCACAGAAAAGCAGGGTGACCTGCTGATCAAAGGCTGCCGCTGTCAGAACAATGTCCAGAGCAGCTGCCGGCAGACTGTTGGTATAGGGCGCCTGGCGGATGATGACCAGAATGTTTTTGCTGTATTCGCTGGTCGCTGTCATGGCAAAAAGTTCACCGTTCGATCGGCCTGGATGACGCCATCAATTAACTGGCCCAGGCCGCTGATGACAAAACCGTCGCGCAGGTTGCAGGCTGACAGCTCATATCGATCGGCTTCCTCCGCGTCAACGATGCCGCGTTTCAGGGCTGACGCGACACAGATCACTGCATCCAGTTGATGCTGCAGAATCAGTGCCTGCCATTCGGCAGCCAGATTCCTTTCATCCTGGGGTGGCACCAGTAGACTGGAGGCATTCAGCACGCCATCCTGATAAAAGAAAAGACGATAAATACGGTGACCCTGAGCCAGTACTTCCCGGGCAAACGCCAGCGCCGTTGATGAAGCCTGTTCAGTCGGCGCCGCATATATCACCAGCGTAAAACTTTGCATTGCCAATCCCGTCTCACCTGAAAACAAAAAGCCCTGCTGGTGTTGCCAGCAGGGCTTTGCCTATCGTCAGCTGGATTTACTCTCTGCCTGAAAGCATAGCAATCAGATGCAGCAGATGAATAAAGATATTGTAAATGTTCAGATACAGGGACACTGTCGCCCTGATGTAGTTGGTTTCTCCGCCATGAATGATACGGCTGGTATCAAACAGGATTAATCCGGACATGATCATGATCACGGCAGCGGAAATCACCAGACTCAGTACCGGAATCTGCAGAAAGATATTCAGCAGCATGGCTACCACGGCCACGATAAGCCCGGTGAACAGGAAGCCACCGATAAAGGAGAAATCCTTGCGCGTGGTCAGGGCATAACCGGACAGGCTGAAGAAAATCAATCCGGTGCCACCCAGTGCCTGCAGGACGATACCAGGGCCGTTCGACAGGGACAGATAAAAACTCAGCATCGGTCCAAGCGAAGCACCCAGACAGCCGGTAAAAGCAAAGATGGCAATAATGCCCTGTGAGCTGTCAGCGGCTTTGTGGACCCAGAACAGCAAACCAAAACTCACCAGCATGAGAATCAGTGCAACACCCTGGCCGATTCCGACGGCCATTGAAACAGCTGCGGTGAAAGCACTGAAGAGCAGGGTCATCGACAGCAACAGATAGGTATTTTTCAATACCTTGTTTGTCGCCAGTATCGACTGCTGCGAGCGTTCAACACCGTAACTATAGTTGTTCATCGTAATAACTCCCGTTAAGTTTTCCTAATTAGGATTTATCTACCACAGACATAGGGGCTGTTTCGATAAATTCAATGCTTCCATCATACAAAGCCGTCCGCAAAAGGCAAGGAAAACCGGAACCGGGAAAAGCTTGTCATTGCTGCGGAATCGGCCATCCTGTGCCCGAGCAACTTCGCA
>CAZKJY010000497.1:0-1633 GCA_964553165.1 uncultured Enterobacteriaceae bacterium | reverse complement strand
CTTGACCTGACGCTCAATGTCATTCCAGGGAAAGTGCAGACTGACCCGGGCATTATCCTGAATGTCCCTCGCCTTACGACTGCCGTAGTTGGTATAGAACACAAAGCCGTCAGCATCCAGATGCTTGAGCAGGACCATGCGCTGTGAGGGCTGACCCTGCGCATTCACAGTGGCAATCACCATGGCGGTCGGATCATGGATTTGCAGGTCGATCGCCTGCTGCAGCCAGAGTTCAAACTGCTTGAGCGGGTCCGGATCCAGGTCTTCTTCTTTCAGGCCGCCCAGTAAGTAATCCCGTCTGAGACTTTCCAGTTCCATTAAAAATCTACTTGCACATCAAATTCGAAAATTCGCTCGGAGCGAATGCCGGTACCGAAATCGAAATAACCCCGACCATGCTTTTTATTGGCCGCCCAGCCACCGGTATATTTGGTGCCATCCGCCCAGCGGTAAGTCCCTTCTCCACTGAACACCCCATTCACGAAGTCCCCGGTGTAGTTTTCTGTATTACGGATCAGCCAGTTTTCCGTGTTGCGGTCTTCGCGCCAGTCCAGCACATTGAAAGCCTGCGTGCCAAAACCATGACGCAGGTCATTGCGCCAGTTGCCGATGTAGACGTCATAATAATGAAAGCCTGTGGACCAGCTCAGACTGCGTTCCCACATGATGCCGCGCCCCTGACGTTTGCCGAGAAACCAGTCGCCCTTATAGACGGCATCCTGATCCAGATACTCAAGGCGTCCGTCACCATGATACTGTCCTTCACGAAATTCACCCCGGTAGCGTGTCAGTCCGTCTTCGGTTTCCTGAACCAGCACACCGTAACCGGTGACACAATCACCGCGCAGGCAGCCCAGCTCCAACTCATCAGCTGCCAGGGCGGTCTTTAGCGGCATGATTCCCGCAAGTGCCAGCAGGCATACTTTTACTAGTCGCATAGATTCCTCTCATTTCGGCTTGCGTCGATTGTACCGTAAGCATGCCAATATCCCTAACTGGCAATAGCCCGGTCCTTCCCTTATATTTGCCTGCCAGAGTAAAGAATTTCAAGGATTCAGTATGACCCATCGTGTTGCATTCATCGGACTTGGCGTCATGGGCTTTCCCATGGCTGGCTACCTTTCCAGGGCGGGACATTCCACCGTGGTCTATAACCGCAATCAGGAAAAGGCCCAACGCTGGCTGCAGGAATATGCCGGAGAAAGCGCGGCTACCCCGGCAGAAGCCGCACAGGATGCTGATTTCATTTTTAGCTGTGTAGGCAATGATGAGGATCTTCGAGCTGTCTGCCTGGGAGACACTGGCGCCTTTGCCAGCATCAAACCCGGCGCCGTCTTCATTGATAACACGACCACTTCGGCCATCGTTGCCCGGGAGCTCAGTCAGCTCGCCCGTGAGCAGGCGTTTTCCTTTCTGGATGCGCCGGTATCCGGTGGCCAGGCTGGCGCTGAAAACGGCAGGTTGACCGTAATGGTTGGGGGCGATGAGGCTGCCTTTGACAAAGCCAGGCCCCTGATCGACTGCTATGCCGCCAAGGTTCAGTTAATGGGGCCCAGCGGTTATGGGCAGCTGACCAAGATGGTCAATCAGATCTGTATCGCCGGAGTTGTGCAGGGTCTGGCAGAAGGCATTC
>CAZKJY010000496.1:0-1640 GCA_964553165.1 uncultured Enterobacteriaceae bacterium | reverse complement strand
CTGCAGGTAGGGTGTGTCCTTGGGGGTTGTGATGTGGTTGCCTTCAGGATAGATCAGCATGATCTGATGGGGATTGCCGAGAATCTGGCCACCGAGCAGAAAGCTGGCTTCAAAAGTCGGTCCGGACGTGCCGTGCTTTTCCTGCTGCATGCGACTCACCTCACCCAGGTAGTCGGCTGCTTCACTGATGGTCTCAACAGTATTCAGACTCACCGGGGCATTGATTTTGATGTCTTTTTTCATCTGGTGCATGGTGGCCTGGGTTGTGGCCAGATTGCCTGAAGACAGCACACAAAACTGTCTTTCCGGGCCCAGTTCGAAGCGAAACATCTTGCTGTAGGTGCTGGCCTGATCAGCGCCAGCGTTGGTCCGTGAATCGGAGCAGAACACCATTCCTGATTTGACTGAAATGGCGACACAATAAGTCATAGCTCTTTAAAACCACTCAAATTGATTGCAAAACGAGGGTGTGAGTATAAAAGCCTTGTCATGAATATGCTATGGCTAAATGGTATCAGGGAAGGTCAGCGAAGGAATTAAAAAGCCAGGCAGGCTGACTTGAATCAAAACCTCCCAACCCCCATCTAGAAGAAAATATAGCCAATGTGTGCTGGTGAGGAATTGCTATGCGGATGGACAAACTAACGAATAAATTGCAGATGGCGCTGGCCGATGCACAATCCCTGGCGGTGGGTAAAGACCACAACCAGATTATGCCTGTACATTTGATGAGTGCCCTGGTCGATCAGAAAGGCGGCACGATCAGACCGCTTCTGATGCAGACCGGGTTTGATATCCAGAAACTCAAACGGGGACTGGAGCAGCTTATCGACAAATTACCGGTCATTGCAGACAGTGGCGGCGAGGTGAACCTGTCACAGGAACTGGCTCGCCTGCTGAATCTTGCCGATAAAATTTCCCAGCAGAAAAATGATCAGTTTATTTCCAGCGAAAATGTTCTGCTGGCAGCCATGCAGGACAAGGGGGAGCTGGGTAAACTCATGAATTCCTTCTCGGTGTCTGAACAGGCGCTTGAGAATGCCATCCGCAACCTGCGTGGCGGTGAAACCGTCAATGATCCGGAGGCGGAAGGTGCCTATCAGGCCCTGCAGAAATATACCGTGGATGTCACCGAGAAAGCCGAAGCAGGCAAGCTGGATCCTGTGATAGGCCGTGATGATGAAATCCGCCGAACCATTCAGGTTCTGCAGCGTCGCACCAAAAACAATCCGGTGCTGATAGGCGAACCCGGGGTTGGTAAAACCGCGATTGTCGATGGCCTGGCCCAGCGCATTGTGAATGGCGAAGTGCCCGAAGGTCTGAAAGATAAACGTATTCTGTCCCTCGATATGGGCGCCCTGATTGCCGGTGCCAAGTTCCGTGGTGAATTTGAGGAACGTCTGAAAGCTGTGCTCAACGAACTCGCCAAACAGGAAGGGTCGGTCATCCTGTTTATTGATGAAATACATACCATGGTGGGAGCCGGTAAAGCAGAGGGCGCCATGGATGCCGGTAACATGCTGAAGCCGGCACTTGCCCGTGGCGAACTGCACTGTGTCGGTGCTACCACGCTGGATGAATACCGGAAATACATCGAGAAGGATGCAGCACTGGAGCGTCGATTCCAGAAAGTGCTCGTG
>CAZKJY010000495.1:0-1640 GCA_964553165.1 uncultured Enterobacteriaceae bacterium | reverse complement strand
ATGTTCAATATCATCAAGTGTCAGTCGGCCATCGGCATTTTCCAGGACGACGATATCCCAGGGGCCACGAAAAAAATTACCGATATCCCGAATGGAGTCCAGGGGCTGATGATCGATAATCAGGCGGATTGTCAGAAGATTGTAGGCATTGATATAGAAGGCGAGAGTTTCCTCTCTCGTTTCCAGCAAACGGACATCGAATTGCTGAATGCCAAGGATCGCTCTGCCGAAGCGCTCGTCTTCGGCAATGCTCTGGTAATCAACAAGATTGGCTTGCAGGCCATCTTTTGTGCCGGGCATGACATAGGCTGACAACAGGGCATTGTAATCTGACCAGTCAGGTTCAATGGCCAGCGCACCGCCAGCCAGCATCCAGAATAAAATAAAGCGCAACATCTCAACTCCTTAAGTCTTTTATGGTTGAGGCAAGAATTCCATTATTGTTACAGCCATTGAGGTCCCGTCACCTTCAGGCGCCTGCAGCAGATAATAGATGTCTGTACAGACGGCAGTTGTCAGTATGGATATTCTGAAGTAGTGCCCTTACATGCCTGGCTCGTAGGCAATCTGGCCATCCAGCTGTTTGGTGTAGACGAAGATGGGAATCAGCAGATCCCCCAGCTGGGCATGCATCATGTCCCTGACATCGGTCCAGTCGAGACCGTATTCGCCTGTGCCCACCATGGGCATAGCCATGGATTTGAAGCGTTTCTCGTAATAAAAGGCATTCAGTGCCTTGAGGCTTCTGTTGAGGGCGATCTTATCAGCTCGTCGGAGTCTTGTTGGATCGTCATCGCCTTCATGGGTTATCAGGTTGATGATGCTTAGCTTGCCAGGCTGGTCCCACATCCAGAGCTGACCTGGCTCCGGATTCTCCTCTTCACACCAGGCCCGGTATTCTTCCACCATGGAGGGAAAGCGCTCATGCAGTTTCCGTGAGAGACCCGTCGTCATGGGGTCAAAAGTCCCCACCCCCTGCACGATAACCTCAGCGCGGCTGAGCATCAGATCACCTTCGACTTCGTAAATCATGGTTGTTTCCAGGTCTTTATTTACAAGCTGCTCCAATGATAGTGAAATATCAGGCAGGAGAAAAACCCTGCATGTGTCTTTATGGACAGGATTTTGATGCTGATTCACCTTCAAACCTGGAAAAGTTCGCGGAATCCAGTCAGTCGTTTACAGACTGGCTGCGCTTTTCTGCTGGGTGTGCTGCTTGTTCTGTTGCCTGTCAGCAAGCCTTTATATGCTCAGAGTGACTGGCGCGAATACCCGAGTATGGAATTCGGCAGACGCAGCACCGTGTTACCGCCGGATTATCTGGAACCCAGCGAGTTTGTAGTCGGAAGGCTTATGTTTCCACAATATGAACGTGGTCCCTTTGGCAGTGGCTACGGGAACTGGCTGCGGGGTGGGACAGCCTGGTCTGTGGATTATCCGAGCGGCGACAGACGATTTGCCAATCTGCTGGACCGGCTTACCATGCTTGATGTGCGCCCTGTGGAACAGCCCGTTAATCTTGATGATGGGGATGATGCCTTTTTCTGGCCTTTCATGATTTCCGGACTGGTCGGGAGCTGGAACCTGACAGATGCCCAGGCAGCTAAATTGCGCGAACATCTGCTAAAAGGCGGCTTTCT
>CAZKJY010000494.1:0-1642 GCA_964553165.1 uncultured Enterobacteriaceae bacterium | reverse complement strand
CTGGTTCGCACCTATCAACGCGAAGTGGATCGTCAGCGCAAGATGGTGCTTAAAGCCGAACATGCTCACCAGCGACTGTTACTGGTCGTCCAGGGGCTCAAAACCCTGTTCGCCGATGAACACTTTGTAACCCTGCTACGCGCTGAAAAACTGGACACGCTACCCAAATACCTGGCTGAAAAAATCCAGATCACACAGCCGCATCCCATTGACCAAACAGCCACCTCTGAAGGAGCCACCTCATGAATCAGACTCAAGAAAACACCCGTGTCGCTGAAATGTATCCTGGCATTTACCGGCCAGATGATCACGACTCTGACAGCAATAGTCTAAATCTGCCAACCCAGCCGCTCAACATCTTGCTGGGCTTTGACCTGGAAACCTACCAGGTACCCATCGACGATCTGATGCCCTGTAAAAAGGTGCCTGACGGCGTCATGAGCACCCGCAAATATCGGCAAATCGTCTCATCGATTCGTGAGATAGGCATCATCGAACCGATTTCGGTCCTACAACCGGACCCCGCCAAATCCGAGTACATCCTGCTTGACGGTCACCTGCGTGTACTTGATTTCCGGGAGCTTGGCCGCGACACCGTGCCCTGCCTGTTTTCCAAGGATGACGAAACCTACACCTACAACCACCGCATCAACCGGCTATCCACCATTCAGGAACACTACATGATCCGCCGGGCCATTGACCGCGGCGTCAGCAAAGAGCGCCTGGCACGCGCGTTTAACGTAAACCTCAGCTCCATCAACCGGCGCATCAACCTGCTTGAAGGCATTTGCCCGGAAGCCATCAAGCTGCTGCAAGACCACCAATTCACGCCGGATGTCACGCGCGTATTACGCAACATGAAAGCTGCGCGCCAGGTTGAAGCTGTCGAGCTGATGATCGCCAGCAACACCATCACCGTAGCTCACGCAGATGCGCTCTTAAAAGCCACACCACCGGAACAGCGTACCGATGTAAAATCGCCACTGAAGGAGAAAAAAACCGCCCCCATTGAACAGATCGTCAAGCTCGAAAAGGAAATGAGCCAGGTACAAGAAAGCTACAAAGATGCCGAAGAAAATTATGGTTCAGAGCTTTTGAACCTGGTGGTTGCCAAGGGCTACATCACCAAGCTGCTGGCTAACGAGGCAGTCAACAGCTACATAGCCCGGCACCAGCCAGAGATTCTGAGCCACCTAGAACTGGTCGTGAATACCGACAGCATGGAGGAAGCCATCCAGGCGGAAAATGAGGGAACAGAGGAAACAGAAGACCAAGGCGGGAGCTAACCACGGCTGGCAGCCAAAGCGAAATCCAGCGAAACCATAATAAAGTCTTCAAAAAGGAACGTATTTCAGTGTAGAATACTCGGCTTTAGAGGCGGCTTCAATTTTCCTTAGTCGCCATCTAATTAGCTGATTTCTCAGCACTATAAGCATTAAGACGGGTTTGCAGGCCACTGCATGCCGTGGCGGTAGCGTGCTTGAACGCATTTCCAATGTGTACTCTATTTTTGCCCTGTGTTCCCTCTACGGCGGCGCCTATCTCGCCAAGGCAACAACACATCTCGTTGCCTGGTCGCATAATGCGATCCAAAGTAAATAACCCGCATAAAAGAAAAAAATTATGAAAATAGCGATTGCTG
>CAZKJY010000493.1:1112-1658 GCA_964553165.1 uncultured Enterobacteriaceae bacterium | reverse complement strand
AGATCATCTGCTGGGTCAAGCGGGTTTCTGTGGCTAGTTGGGCCTGAGAGAGGCCCGCTTGCTGCCGGGTGGTTCTGATGCGATACGCCATGTCATTCATGGCGAGCAATATTACAACACATGTTGTAAATGTGTAGACAACCATAGTTGTAGTGCGACTTGGTTCGAGTTATTGTTTTCCTAAGATCAGGGAGTGAAATGGATGACCCCAATAGAAGCCTTGCAATCAGTTGTAGAAGCATTGGGTGGGCAAACAGCTTTGGCCAGAGCCCTGTCACAACAAACCGGACGAAGTGTTCGTCAACAACATATTTGGAACTGGTTGAATCGAGATGGCGGTATACCTCCTGCCTATGCGCCGCTTATTGTTAAGCTGTGCGAGAAGCGGGGGTTGCACATAACCTGTGCCTTACTCTGTCCGGCCTTTTACCCAGATGCCTGATACTGCTCAGCGGAGGCTTTAAATCAGGGTAAAGTCTTTATCGTAGCAGGCAGAAACTCCAGCAGAGTGTGGTGTCGTAGTTGTTGATAGTCGCGAGTAGCCTG
>CAZKJY010000493.1:0-1102 GCA_964553165.1 uncultured Enterobacteriaceae bacterium | reverse complement strand
CGGCGGAGGCTTTCAATCAGGGTAAAGTCTTTATACTTGTGCAGATGCTCCACCAGACGGGGGGCATGATTAATCGGTGCGAGTAGACTGTGTTTTTAGGCCTATACAACAAGTTGAAATAATAAAATTGAGAAAATAGCCGAATGAAAAAATTGGCGGGTAAAGTCGCGCTGGTCACCGGCGCGGGTCGAGGAATAGGTCGAGAGATCGCTCTGAAGCTGGCAACCGAGGGCTGTAATTTGGTGGTGAATGATCTGGACGGTGAGCTGCTGGCTCAATTAACCGCGGATGCAGAAGCTTTGGGAAGTCAGGTGGTTACTGTGATAGGTAGTGTCACCGAACCGGATTTTGGCACCCGATTCGTCAAACAGGCCGTGGATGCTTTTGATGGTCTGGATATCGTCATCAATAACGCCGGTTACACCTGGGATAACGTGATCCAGAAAATGGACGACGAGCAGTGGTACGCCATGATCGATGTTCACATGACTGCCCCTTACCGTATCCTCAAAGCCGCTCAGTCCTATGTCAAGTCCTACCATGCGCTTGAATCAGAGGCCGGACGCGAGGTATTCCGCAAGGTGGTCAATATTTCTTCGGTGTCGGGATTGGGCGGGAATGCCGGGCAACTGGCCTATTCGGCAGCCAAGGCTGGGGTGGTTGGCATGACTAAAACCCTCTGTAAAGAATGGGGCCGCTTCAAGGTGAATGTTAATACCGTGGCTTTCGGCTTTATTCAGACACGTCTCACAGGCGCTGCCAGTGATGAGCCAACCATTAATATTGAGGGCAAGGACATTCGGGTGGGGGTCAGTGACCAGATCCGCGACCTGATGACAGACCTGATTCCTCTGGGTCGCCCCGGAACACCCAAAGAAGCCGCCGATGCCGTATTTCTTTTTTGCCTGCCGGAATCCAACTACATCAGTGGGCAGACGGTCGTTGTGGGTGGTGGGCTTGAGCTGTAGTTATCAGCCCCGGTGGTATTTGCAATAATTTCTTGGGGATAACGCCGTCCACTGCTTAAAGGCCCGGGTAAATGAGCGCGGTACTTCAAAGCTGCCAATATCCGGGACTTCAGCCACGGAGAGGGTGTCATTGA
>CAZKJY010000492.1:0-1675 GCA_964553165.1 uncultured Enterobacteriaceae bacterium | reverse complement strand
TATCGAGGTGCAATATGTCGGCGGAGAGGTCAGTGAGATTGATCTCGATACCTGGCAACAATTGTTACTGTTAGCGGCAGAACCGCCGGAAGACTGGCGGGTATCCTATGAACTGAGTAATGAAGACAGCCTCTCGTCAGACGATGTGTACGTGCCAGAGAACTGGAATGATCCCTTGATGGATATTGACTCAGATACGATCTACGGCCTGGATGACTATTGAGCAGAGCTGATCACCTTTTCTCCCAACAGTTATTCGGCAATTTCCTGAGCCTGTAGCATGCGCGCATGCTGCAGGATAATTTTTGCCGCTGATTCAGCATCATCTACCACCGTAAACAGATGCAGCTCCCGCTCAGCAATACAACCATTCGCCAACATGGTGTTTTGAATCCAGTCTACCAGGCCTCCCCAGTAATCACTGCCCACTAGAATAATTGGAAATGGCCTTACCTTGCTGGTTTGCACCAGCGTTAAAGCTTCAAACAGTTCATCAAGTGTTCCATATCCCCCCGGAAAGATGACAAACCCCACCGCATGTTTAACAAACATGAACTTGCGCACGAAGAAATAGCGAAACTTGAGGGACAAATCCAGGTAGGAATTGGGGTCCTGTTCCGTTGGCAGCGATATATTTAATCCCACGGAGGTACTGGCACTGGCGTGACAACCCCGATTGGCTGCTTCCATAATTCCCGGACCACCACCGGTAATGACGGGAATCCCCTCTTTACCCAACAAGCCGCCAAGGCGCTGTGCCTCTTCATAGTAATGGCTGCCCGGTTTAAAACGGGCGCCACCAAAAATGGTCACCGCACTGCCCAATTTGGCGAGCGCCTCAATGCCGTCCACCAGTTCCGCCTGGATTCTCAATACTCGCCAGGCTTCAGGGATTTTATTTTCGTCCATAAATGCTCCTATCAATACTTGCTGGGCCAGACACGTGACTATACCAAGTCCTTTACCAAAGCCTCTGCTAAGTATAGTGTCGTCCGATAAATAACAGGGTGCCACCCGGCCAAATACTGTGTTTTAATACAGGCTATATTAATTTACAGTACTCTATATATTGTTGGCAGCAAGCCTGCCTCTTATTCAGCAGCCGAGGTGACAGCCATGAGCAACCCGTCTTTGACCGCACGCCAGCAACAGATTCTGGACCTGGTTAAGCAGCACATCGAAGAGAGCGGTTATCCCCCTACCCGTGCCGAGATTGCCTCTGAGCTTGGATTCAAATCCCCCAATGCCGCCGAGGAACACCTGCGGGCCTTGGCTCGCAAAGGTGTGATTGAAATGACCTCCGGAGCCTCCCGGGGCATTCGTCTCATTGAAGAAACACCACCCGGCCTGCCGCTAGTAGGTCGTGTCGCTGCAGGTGAGCCGGTATTGGCGATTGAAAATATTGAAGCTTACCTGGATGTGGCAGCCAATCTATTCTACCCACAAGCTGATTATCTGCTCCGGGTGCAGGGAATGAGCATGAAAAACATCGGTATTATGGATGGAGACATCCTCGCCGTACACAAGTGCGAAACCGCTGACAATGGGCAGATTGTTGTCGCCAGAATCGACGATGAGGTCACGGTCAAACGCTTTAAAAAGAGTCGCAAGCGCTACGAGATAATTCTGGAACCGGAGAACGAAGACCTGGAACCGATCCACGTGGACCTGAGAG
>CAZKJY010000491.1:0-1676 GCA_964553165.1 uncultured Enterobacteriaceae bacterium | reverse complement strand
AGCCACCTCACAATTGCCAGCAGGCCACCGGACAGAATGACGACAGAAATCATCACCAGCATCAGAACAATGAATGCCAGTACCGACAGATTAAACGGGTCACTTATCACACTCCAGAGCTGGACAACCAGAGATTCAATGACGGCATACCAGGCAGCAGGCTGCAGAGGTGCCGCCGGAACATTGATGAGTACCACTCCGCTGAGCAGGCCAATCGATAGACTGAGCAGTAATTGCTGGGTTGCCACGGCGGCGGCAACTGCCAGCACCGGTGGCAAAATGCTGTACCAATGAGGTTCTGATATCTCACTGCGAATCTGTAACAGCCAGGCCAGCAGTGAAATTACCAAGACGATGCTCAGGGCAAAAATACTCTGCTTTTTGTTTACCACCATGTAATTTCCAAACTGCTATGAGTTTCAGGGGCTTTGCTGACTTCGCACTGCTATAATAGCCGCAATTTTTAACCATTGCCTTTCCACAGAAACATGTTGCAGCAGAGCGAAAGTAAAATTCAGGCACATGAACAACTTGAGGCGCTCAGTACAGCACTGGACAGCGGCTCATTTGTTCACGTCCGGCAATTACTGAACAGCCTGCCTGCGGCAACCATCGCACACCTGCTGGAGTCATCCCCGCATAAATCGCGCGAGGTCTTGTGGCGTCTGGTTGCCAAAGAACATGAAGGGGAAGTACTTGGCTACCTGTATGAGGACATTCAGAGCGAAATCCTCAACCGCCTGACCCCGGAAGAGGTTGCCAGTCTGACCGAAGGGCTGGAAACAGACGATCTGGCTGACATTCTGCAGCAACTACCCGACCAGGTCATCAACGAAGTCCTGCTGGCCATGAGGGAACAGGACAGAGCCCGACTGGAGTCTGTCCTATCCTATCCGGAAGACACCGCCGGTGGTTTGATGAACACCGATACCATCACCGTCAGACGCAGTCATACCCTGGATGTGGTGCTGCGTTATCTGAGACGCCATGATGAAATTCCCAGCATGACAGACAATATTCTGGTGGTCAGTCGGGATGACCAGCTGGTCGGTCTGTTGCCCTTACGCAAGATCCTGGTGTCTGATCCGAACAAGACTGTCGGTGAAATCATGATTACCGACTTCGAAGCCATCCCGGTGAACATGCCGGATAATGAAGTAGCGCAGCTATTTGAAAGAATGGACTGGGTCTCTGCTCCCGTAACCGATGAAAATGGCAAATTACTTGGCCGTATTACCATCGACGATATCGTTGATGTCATCCGTGAAGATGCTGATCACTCCTTCATGAGCATGGCTGGTCTTGACGAAGAAGATGATGCTTTTGCACCGGTCTTTAAAACCGCCAAGCGTCGTGCCATCTGGCTGGGCGCCAATCTGATTACCGCCTTTCTGGCCGCACTGGTCATCAACCGCTTTTCGGAAACCATCGATCAGGTTGTGGCACTGGCAGTCCTGATGACTATTGTTGCCAGTATGGGGGGCGTCGCCGGCAATCAGACCCTGACACTGGTTATTCGTGCCATGGCGCTGGGTCAGATTGGACGCACCAACTCCATCTGGCTCATGTGGCGTGAACTTGGTGTAGGCGTTTTGAATGGTCTGTTATGGGCAGTCGTCGCTGCCGTTATCGCGGTAATCTGGTTTGATGATAACAAGCTGGGTTATATCTTTGCC
>CAZKJY010000490.1:0-1687 GCA_964553165.1 uncultured Enterobacteriaceae bacterium | reverse complement strand
CTCTGATGGTTACTGACAATGACAACAGGGACTGTGGGTTTGTTTTCCTGACCAGAGATTCTGACCCTGATACCACAGGACGCCCGTAACCAGAAAAAAATGAAATGGTTCCAGTGCAGGAAAAATCGGTAGCGGGCAGGCATTTTCAGCCAGGGTCCGATCAACATACACAGGCAGGCATAGATTAACAGGGAACAGTAAAAGCCCAGATAAAACAGCAGGGAGCGAAGAAACAGTAAAACAATCATATCAGCCCAATATTAGCTCGACCGCAGCGTTCAAATCGTCAACTACCGGAACAGAGGCTAACAAATGAGAGTCGAGTTGTTGTTCGGTGCTTGCCCCCTTACCGGTGCGAACAAGAATGGGCCGACAGGACATGGCCAAGGCAGCATCAATATCCTTGGCGGCATCACCGACATAAAAAGCATCTTTTAATGATATGGCAAACTCTTGTTCAAGCTGTTCCAGCATGCCAGTGCGGGGTTTTCGGCAGAGACAATTGTCCGAGGGCAGGTGGGGACAGTAAAAAAGTGCATCAATCTGACCACCGGCATTTTCAACCAGCTGTTCCATATAGTTGTGCATGTTGGCCAGGTCAATGTCAGAAAAAAAACCTCGTCCAAGACCAGACTGGTTGGTGACGACGGCAATAAAAAATCCAGCCCTGGAAAGCCGGGCAATAGCTTCGATGCTGCCAGGGATGGGAATCCATTCTTCGACAGATCGGATGTAATTATCAGAGTCCTGATTGATGACTCCGTCGCGATCGAGTATCACTATTGGCTGAGACATATCAGCTGGCTTGCAGATAGGAGATATCCGCAACTTGAAGAAAAAGGTTTCTGACCTGAAGCAACAAAGCCTGACGATTTTCGCGGAGGGCATTGTCCTCAACATTGACCATCACTGATTCGAAAAACTGATCCAGGGGTTCCTGCAGTGAAGCCATACAGTCCAGACTTTCCTGATACTTTCCGGTTTTCAGCATGGGCATGGTGAGCGAGAGAGTTTCATTGAGTTTTTCATAAAGGGCGATTTCTGCCGATTCGGTCAACAAGTCTTTATTGACTGAAGATTCAGGGGGTGTTGTCAGCTTGGCGAGTATGTTCGCAACACGTTTGTTGGCTTCAGCAAGTGACTGGGCCTGTTTCAGTCCGGCAAAATGGCTGACAGCCTTAATGCGGTAATCAAAGATCAGTGGCTCATGCGGCCGGACAGCATCAACGGCCTGGAAGGCACGCGTATCGATTCCCTGATCGGCATAATAGGCACGCAATCTTTCAAAGATAAAATCCATGACCCGGTTGTCAAGACCCGTACTGTCCGGTAGGGAGGAATACGCAGAAATAGCGGTTTGAATGGCCTGCAACATATTCAGTGGCAGTGATTTCTCTAGCACGATTCGCAGTATTCCGAGAGCAGCGCGGCGCAAGGCAAAGGGATCTTTGGAGCCGGAAGGTGGCTGACCAATACCGAACAGACCACAAATGGTATCCAGTCTGTCAGCAAGTGCCAGTGTGATCCCCGTGAGAGTCTGTGGCAATTCATCACCGGCATAGCGAGGGAGATAATGCTCGCGGATGGCGCTGGCGACTTCGGCGGGCTCTTCATCATGCTGTGCATAGTAACTGCCCATAATCCCCTGCAGGTCAGCAAATTCGCCTACCATGTTGGTCAGCAAATC
>CAZKJY010000489.1:0-1696 GCA_964553165.1 uncultured Enterobacteriaceae bacterium | reverse complement strand
CAACATCACGGATACCGCTCACGGGGTCTCGTTCTTTTAACCACTGCTCGAAGCGGGCGTTGCTTTCTGAGGTGAATTCACCCTTGTACTTGAACGGGCCATACACGCAGAGGTGACCGCCCCGCCTCACGACCTCGCCAGCGCCACGGAAAAAATCAGGCACAAAGTCGGCAGACATGATATGCAGACAATTGGCACTGAAGAGACCATCCACCTTTTTGACCGGCCAGACTTCATCGCGCACATCGAGCGTCAGGGTGGCTTCCAGATTGGGTGGCGCATGACCCTCCAGCCCGGCATTGATGGTAACCAGATTTTCAGGGATTTCGCTGGGAATCCAGCACATCCAGGGCATTTTTTCGCAGAAGTACAGCGTGTGCTGGCCGGTTCCGCTGCCAATTTCCAGCACTTCATCGCCGGGCCGGAAATAGTTTGAGATGACTTCCAGTATCGGCTGCTTGTTGTTCTCACAAGCCTGGGAGAAAGGTCTGTTCACGAAAAAGCGCTGTCTAGAAGGCAGCGGATGAAGTGGTCATGCTGGCAACGCGTTCCTCAAGCTCATTCAGACTCTGCTGAATGGCATTGATGGTCTGATTCAGACTCAGCCGGTACACGTTGATAGATTCGATATCCTGCTCGTTGATGTTGACCCGTTCGGCAAGCCCGGAAGCACCGTCCATTGTGGTCGATTGCAGGTTGTTCAGTTGCTGCGTGATACTGGCAAACTGCTGCTGAATCTGCAGATTATTCAGTTCGTTGATACTGCTGTTCAGCTGGTTGATTCGGTTCTGAAGGGTTTCGACCTGTTGGGCATTCTGATCCAGTACAGCCGCCTGCTGATTGTTCATGGTGGCCTGTGCTGCCACGGCGGTTTCAATCCCGGTGATGCTTTCGGCCTGTGAGTTCAGCGTGGCATTGATGGTACCCACATCATTGCGCAGCACATTACGTGCGGCCCATAACTTGTCAATTTCAGAGAAGTTGAAGTCTACCCGTTCCAACAGACCCATTGAGGACTGCTCAGCGGCTTCATCCACCAGGTTGAGGCGATTTTCAAGCTGCACCAGCCGGGAATTGGCGCGATCCAGCGCAGCAGCAGTCTGCAGGCCCTGGTCATAGAAATACCAGGCACCGCCGGCGGTGGCAAACAAGCCCAAGAACAGTATGGTCAATCCGGATTTGGCTGCCGTACTCAGGCCTGCATCTTCTCTGGGACGGGCTGTCTTTTCAACAGTTGCCGTGGACAGGGAATTACCACGCTTTTTCTTGCGATGGGAAACCAGTTCGTCCCGTTCCGGGACAATGGAAAAATCGTCAATATCACCTTTTTCAGTGCTCATGGCGGCTATTATAAGTGTTTGGCGACAAAAAGAAAAAGTTAAAAGCGCCGTCAAATCAATTCTTTGTAGCCAATTATTAAGAATTATTTTCTGAGAACCCAGAAAATCTCACCCGCCTGAGCCGGAAACAGGGATCCCAGCAATAAATTCAGCCTGAACCGGTAAGCGTGCTCCTGGGGTACCAGACCATGGTCACGTTTGAAATAACCGCCACTGAGAAAGTCGACTGAATACCCCGCCTTCTCGACACTTTTGTGGAATTGTCTGCCAAGACGTAAAAATTTCAGTAATCTGAAACGGTGCAGAAACCCGTCATCGCTGGAGCGCTTCAGCGCCTGTCTGTTAAACACCCCGAT
>CAZKJY010000488.1:0-1697 GCA_964553165.1 uncultured Enterobacteriaceae bacterium | reverse complement strand
ATGGTCAATTTTCCAATCAGGAAATCTCTTGGACCATTTTCAACTCAAGGCACCTTATGCCCCCGCGGGTGATCAGCCTTCGGCCATTGCTGAACTGGTTGAGGGACTGAATGATGGGCTGGCTGCCCAAACCCTACTGGGCGTAACCGGTTCCGGGAAAACCTTCACCATTGCCAATGTAATTCAGGAAGTTCAGCGCCCCTGTCTGGTCATGGCCCATAACAAAACCCTGGCGGCCCAGTTGTACGGAGAGCTAAAGGACTTCTTTCCGGATAATGCCGTTGAATATTTTGTGTCCTACTATGACTACTATCAGCCTGAAGCCTATGTGCCGGCTTCGGATTCCTATATCGAAAAGGATTCCTCGGTGAATGAGCACATCGAGCAAATGCGTCTTTCAGCAACCAAATCCCTGATGGAAAAACAGGATGTTATTGTGGTGGCTACGGTGTCATCCATTTATGGCCTTGGTGATCCCTCCGTTTATCTGGATATGGTGATTCATTTGAATGTCGGCGGAAAGCTTGATCAGCGAGTGCTGCTCAAACGGTTGGCGGAACTGCAGTACACGCGAAATGAAATGGAATTACACCGGAGTTCCTACCGGGTGCGTGGAGATGTTATAGATATTTTCCCGGCAGAGTCTGATGCCCAGGCTATTCGGATAGAACTGTTTGATGACGAAATAGAAAGTCTTTCCTATTTTGACCCGCTGACCGGTGAAATTCTGCAAAAAGTTCCACGTCTCACGGTTTTCCCGAAGTCGCATTATGTTACCCACAGGACTCGCATGCTGGAGACTATTGAGAAGGTCAAGGTAGAACTGGCCGACCGTCTCAAACACCTGGAAAACCAGAATCTGCTGGTTGAGGCCCAGAGACTCAAACAACGCACCCAGTTTGATCTGGAAATGATGGAGCAGTTGGGATACTGCACGGGCATTGAGAACTACTCCCGTTATCTGTCCGGTCGGGAAGAGGGTCAACCTCCGCCAACGCTGTTTGATTACCTGCCGCCAAATGCCTTTGTTGTCGTGGACGAATCACATGTCACCATTCCGCAAATTGGCGCCATGTACAAGGGCGACCGTTCGCGTAAGGAAACCCTGGTCCAATATGGCTTTCGATTACCATCTGCGCTCGATAACAGACCTCTCAAATTCGACGAATGGGAGCAGCTTGCGCCACAGCTGATATTTGTCTCTGCAACTCCCGCGGACTATGAAGCCCGGCATGAAGGACAACGTGTACAGCAGGTTGTACGACCAACAGGACTGCTCGATCCGGAGCCGGAAGTTCGTCCGGCAACCCATCAGGTTGATGATTTGCTTTCTGAAGTGAGAAAGCGTGTTGCGCAGCAGGAAAGGGTGCTGATCACAACGCTGACCAAGCGTATGGCTGAAGATCTCACAGATTACCTGGCGGACAACAAGATCCGCGTTCGTTACCTGCACTCGGACATTGATACCGTGGAGCGGGTAGAAATTATCCGCGACCTGCGTCTGGGTGAGTTTGATGTGCTGGTTGGGATCAATCTGCTGCGGGAAGGGCTGGATATTCCGGAAGTATCGCTGGTCGCCATTCTGGATGCAGACAAGGAAGGTTTTTTGCGATCTGAACGATCATTGATCCAGACCATCGGACGTGCTGCACGAAATGTCAATGGCAAGGTCATACTCTATGCCGATGTGGAAACCG
>CAZKJY010000487.1:0-1717 GCA_964553165.1 uncultured Enterobacteriaceae bacterium | reverse complement strand
CAGGATACACAAAAACAGGGTGAGCAGTTTCTGCACCATGGACAGCTTACGCTGGGCTCTCTTGCACTTGGCGACAGACTGAAGGCCTCCATCGATACCGAACAGCGTCAGGCCATCATGCTCAATCATTCGGCCACACATCTCCTGCATGCTGCCCTGCGTCAGGTCCTGGGCGAGCATGTCACCCAGAAAGGTTCACTGGTCAATGCCGAGTATTTGCGCTTTGATTTTTCGCACAGCAAACCAGTCAGTGCGGAAGAGCTGGACCGGATCGTCATGTTGGTGAATAGCCAGATTCAGCAGAATTCCGAAGTCAGTAAAGCCATCATGAGCATGGATGCCGCCAAGGCAAAAGGAGCGATGGCGCTTTTTGGTGAAAAGTATGGCAATGAAGTCCGGGTTATCAGCATGGGGGGCAATACCGAAAGGGCCTTCTCGGTTGAGCTCTGTGGCGGTACCCACGTCAACAGGACCGGGGATATCGGTCTGTTCAGAATTGTCCAGGAGTCAGGGATTGCCGCTGGCGTCAGACGTATTGAAGCGGTAACGGGTTTACAGGCTCTTCGCCTGGTCAATGCCCAGGAACAACGACTGAACAATATAGCAGTGCAGCTTAAATCCGATCAGAAAGGTCTGGAACAGAAGATTTCGCAGCTTCTGAAAGGCAACCGGGAACTGGAAAAACAACTGGCTCAGCTCAAGGCCAAACTGGCCAGTTCTGCCGGGGCAGATTTAAGCGCCCAGGCCATAGAGCTGAACGGAACCAAATTGCTGGTTGCTGAAATTGAAGGTGTTGATGCGAAAGCCTTACGGGATACCTGTGATCAACTCAAAAACAAGCTGGGTAGTGCTATCATCGTGCTCGCCACAGTAGCTGAGGACAAAGTCAGCCTGGTGGCAGGTGTGACACAGGATCTGACAGCCAGGGTAAAAGCCGGTGATCTGGTCAATACCGTGGCAGTCCAGGTTGGTGGAAAGGGGGGCGGCAGGCCTGATATGGCAATGGCCGGCGGCACCGAACCGGAAAAGCTAAAATCTGCTCTGGCATCAGTGAAACAGACTGTTTCATCGCTTTTATAGGCTTAGCTTTTAAACGTTGTTTAATTCGATATATAAACTATGTTAGTATTTTAGGGTCAGTGATATCATAATGACATTACTAGTACAGAAATTTGGTGGGACCTCGGTAGGCTCCATTGAGCGTATACAGGCGGTAGCCGAGCGAGTAAAAGCGAGTCATCAGGCCGGGAATCAGGTCGTGGTGGTGGTTTCAGCCATGAGTGGGGTAACCAACTCGCTCGTTGATATGGCCCATGCCATACAGAAAGTGCCATCCACCCGGGAAATGGACGTACTCCTGTCCACGGGAGAGCAGACAACAATTGCGCTGCTGGCCATGGCGCTGGAAGAACTGGGATGCCCGGCACGGTCCTATACCGGCGCCCAGGTTAAAATAGTCACTGACAAGGTTTTCGGAAAAGCCAGAATCGTTAATATAGATCAAGCCAATGTGCGCAAGGATCTTGATGATGGCAAGGTGGTCGTTATAGCCGGGTTTCAGGGTGTCACCGAGGATGGTGATATCACTACCCTGGGGAGAGGGGGCTCGGATACCACCGCGGTTGCCATGGCGGCAGCCCTGAAAGCGGATGAATGTCAGATATTTACCGATGTGGATGGTGTCTATACCACCGATCCACGCGTAGTAGGAAATGCC
>CAZKJY010000486.1:0-1726 GCA_964553165.1 uncultured Enterobacteriaceae bacterium | reverse complement strand
CTAATTCTGCGACACGCCAAAAAGCGTACGTCCATGTACAGGCTCGGCTGGTGACCTCCTGTCACCAGACGGTCTCAGAATTAGCGTCATAACCATGAATGTGGCATCTTCAAGCTGAGACACTACCCTAAAAACGGAAACAACATGACAGCAGACTTAGCACGTAAACCCTCCAAGACAGAAACGGATGAACTGCCTTTTGCCAGTTGCCCCGTCGATAGCGCTTTACGATTGGTCAGCGGAAAATGGAAACCCCGAATTCTTTATCGATTAAGTCTCGGTACTCAACGTTTTGGTGAATTGAAACGGTCCATTCCCGGCGTTACCCAGCGAATACTTACCCTGCAACTGCGCGAGCTTGAACAGGACGGCATGATTAATCGCAAGGTGTTTGCAGAAGTACCGCCCAGAGTTGAATACAGCCTCACCCAGGCAGCAGAAAGCATTGGCCCCATCATGACGGCATTCGGCAACTGGTTTGAAAGATTTTCAGAAGACCTGGCAGCAGGAAAAAAACAGCCTCCGGCATCAGACTGACGAAAAGTCCCGATAGCTCACGCCCGTCTTGTATTGTTAAGTCAGTTCCTGCTTCAATGCCACCTATCACTTAATCTGCTGATCTGGAAAGTCACTATGCCCCTATTGCGCCGTGTTCGCGGATTATGCAGCGCTGTTATCAAGGCCCAGGTATTTTTTCTTCTGTCGCTCTCACCACTCGGACTGGCACAGACCCTGGAAGCATTACCGGGATATGTCACCCGCAACATCAGGACTGAAGATCCCAGCCAGCTTTTTTATCGCCTCAAAATCCCTTTCGGCTGTGAAGTGAGCGGCGATCAGTTCCGGGCCGTGATAAATGAAACCCTGCTGGAAAATCAGATCCAGCCCACTATCGAGCTGGAAGACTATTTGAGCCTGGAAGCAGGTGCGGTGTTTTTATATTTCGAAATCAGCTGTATCAAAATAGCCGTACAGAACAATCCGGATTTTGGATTTGCCTTTAAAATAGACGGCAAATTCGGCAAGGTGTTTGCCGATGAAAATGGTGTCAAATCAGACTTTTTGCTGGATCAGAGTTACGGGCTGGCCGGGTCGGATAATGACTACACCGTGATCCTTGAGGCAGTCCGCAGCACGGCCAATTCCCTGCTTCACGATTTCAGGCTGGTCAATTTCCCAGCAGAAGGGGCCTGATCTAACACAGCGTTCTTCTTTTTACATACCCGCAAAATTTACTTTGGAAAAACGCTCCTCTACCATCTGCTGTTCAATGACAGCCCAGGAGCCCGGAAATGACAATAATAAAAATAAGCGGTCTGACCCTTTTGCTGAGCTATTCAGCATCCCTGTTTGCGGCCGATGCCCCTGTTATCCCTATTGATGATGATGATATTGCCGGGCAGGTCATGAGTTCAGCCGGCCCGGAAGCGGGCGTCTGGGTTATCGCTGAAACCTATGATCTGCCGACGGGTTACCGCAAGATCGTTGTCACCGATGAGCAGGGCCGTTATGTCATCCCCGACCTGCCTGAGGCCCGCTATGATGTCTGGGTTCGTGGTTACGGGCTGGTGGATTCCGAACACGTGAGGGCAAATCCAGGTCAGCAACTGGCTTTAACTGCTGTGCTGGCTCCCGATGCACAGGCAGCTGCTGAATATTATCCGGCAAGCTACTGGAATGCCCTGTTTGAAGTGCCTGGCAATGATGAGTTCCCCATGGCGGCACC
>CAZKJY010000485.1:0-1726 GCA_964553165.1 uncultured Enterobacteriaceae bacterium | reverse complement strand
GTGAAGAAGAGCCAGCCTGAATAACCCTATCACTTCCAGGCATTGTCGATGAACGAAGAACTCCAGCAGGCGCAGGAAATCTATGAGCTGATCGTGTCCTACCTGGTGGCCTATGGCTTCCAGTTGCTGGGTGCGCTTGTGGTGTTGCTGATCGGCATTTTTGTGGCTGGGAAAGTGGCAGGCATCCTTAACCGATTCCTGCTCAGTAAAAATATTGATGTCACCCTGAGCAAGTTTACCGCCAGTACGCTCAAAGCCATCCTGATTGTAATGGTTGCGATCATAGCGCTGGGACAGATTGGTATCAGCATTACCCCGCTGGTGGCTGCCATCGGTGCCCTGGGTCTGGGCGCCGGACTCGCCGTACAGGGACTGCTTTCGAATTACGGAGCAGGCATCAGTATCATTGTTGCCAGACCTTTTGTGGTCGGCGATACCATCCGTGTCAACGGTGTCAGCGGGATCGTGCAGGAAATCAAGCTGGGTTACACGATACTCAGTGATGAAGATGAAGTCTCCATTACCATTCCAAACCGGCACATCATCGGAGAAATTATTCACAATTCACACGCATCCACGCTGCTGATGCTCAGTGTGGGCATTGCCTACCACTGCGATCCTGACCAGGCAATTGACATCATTCGTGAGGCGATAAAGGATTTGCCGGGCATCAGCCAACAGCGGCAACTGCAGATTGGCATTGAGCAGTTTGGAGATAGCAGCATTGATATCGGTATCCGTTGCTGGGTGGAGACAGCCAGGCTTTATGACAGCAAATACCGTATCAATCAGGCAATTCACAAGGCCCTGGCTGCACACAAGATCGAGATTCCTTTCCCGCAACGGGATGTTCACCTGCATCGACCAGAAGGCACTCCGACTTAAGGTCGTTTTGTTGAACTGGCTCGCAAATTCGAGCGATGCCAGAAACCCTAAATCGCATATTGTGATGATATTAACAGTATCAGAATGATGGCATTTCTATCATTGACTCCAGAGTGCTTCATGAATTTCAGCAGGCAGATTTTCAGTAATTCAGCATGAAGCAGACGAGGAAGCAATGAACACTTTTTTTCTGGGATTGATTCTGTTTGTCACTGTAGGGGTCACCTTTACCAGTATCCTGTTGCAGCGTCTCGGCTTTGAACCGAACTATCTGTTTATTGCGCTGGGTGCCGTACTGATTACTGGATTACTGGTCTACCGTGGTGTGCTACTGATTCTGCTGGCCATCGCCATCAGTATTTCACTCAACCTGCCTACTGAATTGCTCCAGCAATACTCCATCGACCGGGATGTACTGATCGTTGTACAGATCCTGATGATTCTGTTTCCCATCAGCATCAAGGGAGCCCGTAAGGTCAGCTTCAGCTAGTGAACGTAGCCTGACCGGGCACTTTCAAACCACTGCAAACCACAGCTTGCGAAACCGGCTGCGCCTGTTCGCTGAATCTGATTCTGTCACTGATCTGGGAGGCGTATTACCCTGGAAAAGGGAAAAGGGCTCTATCGGATTTGGGGATAGGGAGGGGATAGAGCCCTTTTCAGTTGGGAGATCAACTACTTCGAGGTCGAAGCACGTAAAATCCATTTCACACCTGATAGGTAATCAAGGTCCATGCCAACTTTGATAAGTTTATAAAAATCAGTAGGTTGAAGTTCTTCAGGGTGAGAATAGCGTCTCGCAGGGACTAAACTCAGCATTTCAGCGCCCTGATCTGGCAAT
>CAZKJY010000484.1:0-1740 GCA_964553165.1 uncultured Enterobacteriaceae bacterium | reverse complement strand
TCCCGTCATGGAGGCCATTTGCTCAACGGCAGCGGGATTGAGACCCCCAACAGAGCGGTTCAGGGCAATGCCCCCGTAGGCACCGACTTCCGGGACTACCTGCGCAACCAGGTAAGCCAGCGTGGCCGTTTCAACATTATGATTTTTATACAGGACTGCACGCATGCCATATCTGCGGGCAATCTGTGCCGTTTCGATCGCCGTCAGTGCCCGTGGCACACTGTCCGGTGCGGAATGTACGTGAAGATCAATGGCCCCTTCAATCTGGGCTGATGCAGGTGCCGACTGGAGTATAGTCATCGACAGGAACATGATTGGCAGAATTCTCATCATTTTTTTATTGGGTCATAGGCAATGTGGATGAAGAATAATACAACGAAAACCATGGGAAGTTGTCGTACTGGTTTCCCTGCCTTTTTCGGCGCAAAAAAAAAGCAGGCTGATGCCTGCTTTTTTAGAACTTGGGGACTCGGTTAGTTCCTGATATCGACCCTGAAAATGTACTCATCTTCATTGGGAATGCCAGCTTCGCGAGCTTTAATACCGCCGGAAAATAGGCCACCACTGCTTTCAATGGCATCCACAGGAGGTAACGGCTCAAGACCGCGTCGGATCAGGACATTGAAATCTACCATGCTGTGGGATGATTCAGATAAATTGACACCAGCAAGGACAACCCGGACACCCTCAAGCCGTTCTCCGGGCTGAATGACGATCTGACTCAATGGTGAATTTTCCGCATCCTCAAACGTGGCTGCTTCAAAAATGTCGCTGCTTACTGTCAACAGCACCAGCGGATCATCCGGATGCAGATTGGTAAGCGTAAAAAAGGCTTCTGCTGAATTCGCATCACTGCCCTGTTCCAGATAGGCACTCTCTATAAACAGGAACCCCGGATACAATCGTGACTCTGCTTTGACAGTGCCCGCTAACACAATAAGTAGCAAAGACAGAGCAAAGGTCAGCAGCTGATTGAAAGTAAACTTTATTGACATGATCAGATCTCTATAGAGGATTTGTCCGGGTATTTTAACCCAGCCAGGAGATCAAGGTTGAGGTACAAAGCGAAACAGATTGTTCGGCCAGAGCACTAAGCTCCAGCCCCAGAATGGCTGCTTTGCGGGGAAAGCGTTAACCTGAAGAAGACTTACTTACACGGCTTTGTTAGTCATGTAAGAATTGATTGCCCACAGCCTATACGACTGATTTCACCCAATGGAGGAAATTAATTCCTGACGTCAACGATAACAACATATTCATCTTCGTTGGGTATGCCAGCCTCACGATTCTTGATGCCGCCGAAAAATGCTCCCTGCTGGCCCTCATCATTTATAATTGCATCCACCGGTTCCATGGCTTCCAGGCCACGTCGGATAAGCAAACTGAATTCAAGTGCATCGCCCGGAGAATCCGCCAGATCGACCCCACTGAGCACCATGTGAATGTCTGCTTTTCGTTCGCCTGGCTGTATGACAATCTGATTCAGTTCCGGATTGTCCGCATTGTTGAAAGTGGCCGCTTCAATATTTTCGCTGCTCACATTCAAGAGGACGAGCGGATCATCGGGATGAAGATTGGTGACAGTAATGTAGGCATCGGCTGTATTGGCGCTGTTGGCCTGCTGCTGAAGATAGGCACTTTCAACAAACAGGAATCCCGGGATCAGTCGTGATTCGGCTTTAACTCCTGCAGCAGACAGAATGAAAAGCAGAGATATCGGAAAAGCCAGAAGTCGATTTA
>CAZKJY010000483.1:0-1742 GCA_964553165.1 uncultured Enterobacteriaceae bacterium | reverse complement strand
GCCGGGGCTCAACATCTGCAAAGCTTCGGTCCAGCCGGGTATCCCTCCGCTGACCGGAAAATCAATCGGCTCACCGCGCTCAACGGAAGAATCAAACACGGTACCATCAATCAATGTGCCATGATAATGCACCTTGACGCGGGAAGACATCCTGGGCGATTCCCCTTCCCCTTCAGCCAGCACTTCATACTGCAGGCCGGTCTCCGTGACTTCAACTTCATCACGCGCAGCATTCTCCTTTAAAAACGCTTCGCCTGCTGACACGCGCTGCTGGGCAGCGTCCTTGAGTTTCTGCTGGGTTTTGCGGTTCAGATCATCAATGGCTTCATTAAGCTTCTCGGCGCTGACCGGGCTGGGTCTGCCCGCCAGCGCATCCGCTATCCCGGCCAGAACGGCTTCAGGCTGCATGCCTTCAAAGGGTTCTCTGGCAAGGTTTTCGCCAAGCTGTCGGCCGACGGCATAACTGGCACGATCTTCCAGGGAGGTAATGGGTTCAGACATGTGGGTTCCTGTGGCTGGCAAAGACCGGCATTCTATCATACTTATGCGACTGATCTCTTGTCTGGAGAGCTCATTCGGATATTTCTTTGTCTTCAGTTAACTTCTCCCTGTCAGATAACAGCGCAGTAGGAAGGGTAATCGGCTGACATGCCAATTAAGCGCGAGCTACCCTATGGCGATAGAATGTCGCCAATAGGACCAGATAGATTACGAAGTATTCCCAGTTAATTTACGGTAAAATTTTAGCTTTTAGGATGAAGTCCCCGGCATGAAGATCAGTTTTCTCGCGTCCCACGGCGGTTCCTCGGCAAAGGCCATCATCGGCGCCATGCGCGAGGGTCGACTGGATGCCGAACCGGGTATTCTGATCACCAATAATCGTGATGCTCCCATTCGCCAGTGGTGCCTGGATAACGGCATCGAGGTGTTGCATATCAGTTCGCGTACCCATGGCAATGAAGAAAAAGTCGATATGGCCATCGCCAGTGCACTGCGACAGGCCAACACCAGCCTGGTCGTCTGTTCCGGTTACATGAAGAAAATTGGCCCGGCAACCCTGCGTCACTTCCCCTATAAAATCCTCAACATTCATCCGGCGCTTTTACCTGAATTCGGCGGCAAGGGCATGTACGGAGATCTGGTGCATCAGGCTGTGCTGGCAGCCGGCAAAACCGAATCCGGGGCCACCGTGCATTACGTCACGGATGGTATTGACGAAGGTCCGATCATCAAACAGCAAGTGGTTCCTGTACACGAGGATGACACGCTGGAAAGTCTGCGCAGTCGCGTACAGGCCTGCGAACCCGGCTTGTATCTGTCTGCCCTGACAGAGTTGCTTGAGGATGAGTAAGTCCCTGATCCTCAGCCATCCCCGCTGTCTGGAGCATGAACCCGGGGTCGGGCATCCGGAAAGCCCGGCCCGCCTGCAGGGTATTCTGGACAATATTGGCGATTATGAGAAAGCCCCGCTGGCCACAGAGGATCAGATTATGCTGGCGCATGATCCGGCTCTACTGACCCTAATCAAATACGCCACGCCAGCAAAGGGAGTTGCACAGCTTGACGCTGACACCTTCCTGTCTGCTGCCTCCTTTGAAGCAGCCCGCTACGGCAGTGGTGCAGCCTGCCTGGGTGTCGATAGACTGATGCAGGGCAAGGCCCGGCATGTCTTTTGCGCCAGCCGTCCGCCGGGACATCATGCGACACACGCTCAGGCGATGGGATTCTGCCTGTTTAACCAC
>CAZKJY010000482.1:0-1745 GCA_964553165.1 uncultured Enterobacteriaceae bacterium | reverse complement strand
ATTTCCTCACCAGCAGCAATGGCTTCTTCCATGGACATGTAACCTTTGCTTAACCAGTCCTGCCATACTTCACGATGGCCACCGGCACCACATCCACCGTCATTGGGACCATACCATTCACCATCTTTAACCACCAGACCAACTGCACCACCGGTGCGTCCGTCAACCAGCGGGCAGAAAATGACATCCACCTTGTCACCAGGCTGGAAGGTAAATCCGTTCATGGCAGGCGAGCGAGTCACCAGCGATGCCGGCGCAGCGCCTTCGAAGGCCCACATGGTGCCATCAGAAGTTCTGGCATAAAGCGCAACATGAGGCGAGTTGAAAGCCCAGCGAACAACTTCCATATCCATCATGACCACTTCCTTGCTGCGGTCAAACATAGCAAAACTGTGATGCGCTGATGCGTAATCAACAACACCAAAACTCAGTAATGTAATGACAAGTGCTGTCAGTTTTTTCATGGTTTTTTTCATCATCATTTCCTCTCGGATTTATACTTGATCGATATTTGCCTACTGCGCAAAATCGAAATCAAACGCATCATTAAAAATTGGATTTTTCTCCTGACCGACAAGTCCTTCCGGCAAATCAGGGTTACGGTACCGGGGTGCACCTCTTGGGTCCACATAGCCCGGTTCACCTGGCAAACGATACTGCGTCATGGGTCTGCCATTTTCATCGAAGGTCAGGTAGGTATTGTCATTCTGGGCACACTCCCAGTAACGCATTCTCAACCCGGCATCAATCATGTCCTGGCGATACTGATAGGTGTAAACCAGATTCAGTGGTTCCTGCAGCATCAGGTCGTCATAGAAATAGACGTTCACGGCCAGTTTATATTGATCGTTCTCTGCGTCCCACCATTTGTACCAGATCTCTACGGTCTCGGCCTGATTACTGGTTGGCGGTGTACCACGGAAAAAGTCTGCTGGATAGATATCTTCGGTGTGAACAACCAGCACATCTCCCAGTTCGTCATCCACTGCCCAGAAGCCAATGCTGTCGCCAGCGGCAAAGTGGGTGCCATCAATGTTGATATGTTCCTGATTGATATAAATCCGGCGTGTGTCGTTGCCAAGGTCATTGTGCCAGAGTGAATAGCTTGGTGTATTTAAAAATTCACGAACATAGGGCTCCATAAACCAGCGCGGGATACCGGCCGGCTCACAGGTAGTCAGACGGTCAAAGTCCACTCCCGCGTTGTAGGCCTGATTGGCAAGATCCAGGCGGTACTGGAAAGCGGCTTCATACTCCGGGGTCAGCACACCGGGAATAATTTCGCCATCTTCCAGAAACATGGTCTGCTGACGGATACCGGAGTCACCACCGGCTGACCAGAGACCTTCCCATTTCGGGACACTCAGATAATCATGCACGACACCGCCTTCGTAATGATCCAGCAGGTAATCGTAATGTTCACGTGAAGTTTCAAAATCCCTTGGAAACGGAATAAGCTCCGGGATATTGCCACCGCGCTGTGAAAAGGCCATGCCCGACAAAAGCAGGCTGCCCGCAGCGACGGATAGTTGTAGATAAGTCGTCAGTTTCATGAATCCCCCTTCCTAATCGACTCGGTTTATTCAGCAATCTAAGTTGCTGTTATTAAAAGGCTTTATCAGCTGATACTGCGGAAATTCTGCTTTTCCCCTCAGCGCCGAGGCGCAGCAAGCATACTACAGCACCATGTAAGAATAAACCGGAAATAACCTTTCAGTTCAGACCTTTATCTTGTCCCTGAGTGG
>CAZKJY010000481.1:0-1755 GCA_964553165.1 uncultured Enterobacteriaceae bacterium | reverse complement strand
GCCAGTCTGTAGCTTGCAGCCGGAGCCAAGAATCCAGTTTACGGCTGGGTTCATAGACTGGATTGTGGAATCCTTCGAGAAACCCCCCGTCGGTAACCTTCATGATCTTGCGGTAGCTGCCAAAAACATAGTGGCCGTGCGGATTAATCTGGGACAGGTAGGAGTGAGAAAGATCCTCAATCAAGACCCCCTCTCCTTGTGGGAGTGCAGTGGTGTTTTCCTGCCCGAAGAAATGGATGAAAACCAGAGCTTCGTTCTTGGGCAGTTGTGCTGGATAAAGGCAACTGAGGTCCCGGCGTACCGGATAGAATTCCAGCTCAATGTCAGGAAATCGGCGGATCATGGCGTCCACCAATGACCAACAGGTATAGGTGGGTAGGTGGACTTTCCGGGGGTGGACCAATTGCTCGATGAGAAAAGCAAAGGCAGCACGCCCCGAACTAAAGTAGGTGCGGTCCGTTTTTTGCGGGGGCAGCTTGCTTCCGATCAGCATGGTCACCTCTCCTGGGCACCAGCCAACAGCACTTTGGCCTCTTGGATCAAGGAGCCTGCCGGGATATTTCTAAAATCCCCGGCAAAGGTCCGCAGCAACTTGTCATGATGGTAAAGTTTGTAGGAAAACAGCCATTCAGAGTAGTACGTGGTTCTCGGTTCAGTCTCGATGCGATAGCCGGGCGGCAGGCTCGACTTCAGCAATACGTAGAACTCGTCGTCACGGGTCATAGGAAAGGGCGCTGGCATATTTTCAAGGGATCGGAGGACTGTATCAGGCACTTGGTGAGCTTAGGCGAGGGCGGAACGTATGGATTCAGCCACCTGCCCGACAAGCACTGTGTCCACATCCGAAGATACGGGCAGGCACAGAACTGTAGCCGAAGCCTGGTCGGCCTGGGGGCAATCGCGACCTTGCAGGTAGGGAATACGATGCAGCGCCGGCCAGAAATAACGGCGGGGATAAATCTGCAAGGCATTCATCGCTGCTTGCGCCCGCAACAGGGTGACCTCATTTGGGAAGAAAACGGGGTAATAGGCATGATTATGGACCAGCCCGGGGATCTTGAAGCTGATTCTCCGGACATTGATTCCTGAAAGTGCTTTATCATAGAGGGCGCACGTTTGTGCGCGCTGGGCGATAATCCCGGTCACCAAGGGGAGATTGCACAGGCCCAGCGCGGCATGGAGTTCAGAGCATTTGGCATTGATGCCGGGCATGCGATGGTCATCCCCAATGTGCCCAAAAGACCGCATGTGACGAACCCGCTCGGCTAATTTTTCATCGGGGGAGTTGACAACGACCGCACCTCCTTCGCCGGTGTTGAAGACCTTGGTGGCGTGAAAGCTCAGGCAGCTGATGTCGCCGTAGCTCGCGAGGGAGCGCCCCCGATACGTTGTGCCAAAGGCATGGGCCGCATCGTAAATCAGCCGGAGTCCATGCTTCCTGGCCAAGGCTTCCAGCCGGTCGACATCACACGGCATGCCATAGACATGCGTGGCAAGTATGGCCTTCGTTCGAAGTGTGATGGCCCTCTCGACGGCGTCGGGGTCGATGGTCAGGTCCTGGCCCCTGATGTCAGCAAAAACCGGCCGACACTTTTGCCAGACGATGGCCGCCGAGGTGGCCACGTAGCTGAAGGGGGTGGTGATGACTTCTCCGGAAACTTCACCGGCCTCGATGGCAATGAGCAGCGCACTCATGCAATTCGAGACCACCCAGATGTCTTTCACGCCAAGTTGTGAGCGCAACGAATGCTCCAG
>CAZKJY010000480.1:0-1755 GCA_964553165.1 uncultured Enterobacteriaceae bacterium | reverse complement strand
CCAGGCTTGAATAACCGGTACCAAAATCATCAATGGACAGCGCGATTCCCTTCAGGCGCAGACGGGTCAGGACATCGAAAACTTTTTCGGGATTCTGCAGCATCTCACTCTCGGTGACTTCGATGGTGAGATTGGCAGCAGGAAAGGAATATTTGTGCAGGAGTGCTGAAATCTCGTCCGGGAAATCCAGGTTGTTCATGGTGGCAGTGGACACATTCAGAGCCAGATGCGTGTCCTCAAAGCGGCTTATCCAGTCACTCAGATCACTGAGGGCGGTTTCCAGGACATTCAGTGTCAGGTGATCAATCAGGCCCTCGTCCACGACCAGCGGAATGAATTTTTCCGGGCTGATCAAACCGTGCTGCGGATGATCCCAGCGGACCAGGATTTCCAGGCCAACAACGCTACCGGTGGCAAGCTCTACTTTCGGCTGGTAATAATTGGTCAGTTCATACTTGTGAATGGCATTTTCCAGGTCTTCACGGCTGTGAATAAGATCGACGTCTGATTCATACTGAATTTCCTTACCCACCACACAGCTCTGCAGGATGGTCTTCATGGAGTCAATTTCGATGGGTTTGAGAAGTGCCCCAAGGATAAAAAGCCGGTTGGCCTTGGCATAGGTTTCTGCTGATTTCAGCACCCGGATGTCTTCAGTGCTGATCAGGGCAATCCCTGCCGGATATTCCATGGCAATCAGCCTGCGAAGAAACTGAATGCCATCCATGTCAGTCATGCGAAGATCACAGATGATCAGATCAAGTTCAGGCAGGTGGGTGGAAATCAATTCCAGTGCTGAAGCGGCATCCTGGCAGTTATAGACTTTCGATACCCCGAGCTTGTTGAGTTGATGCGTCAATAAGGTCTGGTTGAACTGATCATCATCGACAATCAACACGCTGAGTTTTTTAAAGCTGTCCATTCAAGGTCCAAATACTGTGAGCTGTTGCAGGCTCGCCCCCTAGCTTGCGCCATTCTAGGCTTAAGCAGGCTTTACATCTACTCCTATATTCTCTGGGATAAGCGCTGACAGCTGTTTCTGGTCCGGAACATACTGAACATTTTGGCGGACCACTTATCCCCATTTTTTTACGCATCTCTTGAATAACAGTCCACACTTGGGCAGATGTATACCTTGACAGTCCTGTCCGCATTAACGAAAATTGCTCTGTTCGTATAGAGGATGTTTTGTTCGTATATCGCACTATTTATTGGGCGCTTTTTGAAGTCCTCAGGCTTCACCGTTATTCTTGATTCAAAACAATCTCTTTGCTTGCACTGTGAGGGTGATCTTGATTGAATGCTGGCTCTGCAAGAACGAGCGACTTTTCGCCCATCCGGTCAACAATAAAAGATAAAGGGATCCGACTATGAGCACTAATGTGAAAGATTTTGGTGTAGACAATATGCCTGAGGCTGTATTGGAAGAATACGGCGCAAAAACTGCTGATCCACGTTTGCGTGAAATCATGCTGGCACTGATCACTCACCTGCACGAATTCGTCAAAGAAGTACAGCTTACCGAGGAAGAATGGTTTAAGGCCATCCAGTTCCTGACCGCGGTCGGACAGAAATGTGATGACGTCCGCCAGGAGTTTATTCTGCTTTCCGATACTCTGGGGGTTTCGTCACTGGTGGATTCCGTCAACCATCTGCGTAAAGGTATTGGTACCGAAAACACGGTGCTTGGCCCCTTCTATGTGCCCGGCGCTCCAGAACTGCCCATGGGTGCGAGCATTGTCCAGGAAGCCACCG
>CAZKJY010000479.1:0-1761 GCA_964553165.1 uncultured Enterobacteriaceae bacterium | reverse complement strand
CTAATCACTTGCTTCCATGATTTTAAATAAAACAAGTCTGACGCCATCTCGCCTGCTTATCCTGCTATTTTTACTGAATCTTTCTTCATATGTATACGCTGCCAATTGGGAGATTCGCCCTTTTGTTGAGTCGCGCGTGGGCTATTCAGACAATATAGAACTTCAGGGTCAGGATGAAGAGGATGGCTTCATCGGGCAAGTCAATCCGGGAGTATCGGTGTTAAAACAGGATGGTCGTCTGCAAGTCAAACTCGATTACTTAATGCAAAATTTCTACTATGTTGATGGCAGTGAGTTGAATACAGACAATAACCTGGATGCCATTGCGCGTTATGAAATTCTGCCTAGCCGTTTTTTTCTGAACGGATATGCCAACATATCTCAGTTGCTGATTGATAGCAATCAAGTGATCTCGGTGGATAACCTGAATGATACAGGTAATACCACAGATGAAAGAACGTTTGGCATTGAGCCTGTCTGGGCCCAGGATCTCGGTTCTTACATGCAGGCTAACCTATCTTATCTTTATGCGATCCAGGATTTTAAGGATGAATCAGATGAAGATGGTGTGGCCGGTGATATTGATGATAATGATCGTCAAAGATTTTTGGCCAGCCTGGATAAAAAGGATGTACAGAGTGATCGTTTTGACTGGACGGCCAGTTATCTGAATGAAAAAGTTGATTTTGAAGATGGACAGGAATTTGACTTTTCATACCAACAAATTGAACTTGGCTACGATCTTTTTTCCAGATTGAAAATCGTTGGTACGTATGGTTACGAGAATAATGATTTCGGAAATGTTGTTGCGATTGATGAAGACGAAGACGGTATATTCTGGGATGCCGGTTTTATATACGGGCTGGGAGAGTTCGCCGCATTTGAACTGAGAAGGGGGGAACGCTTCTTTGGCAAAACCTGGGAAGCGGACTTAAAAGTAGGCGGCCCTAAGTTGGCGTTTAATGCCCGTTATGAGGAATCAACGGATCTGGAGCTGCTGGACACTATTGATAGTGACAGTTTTAATCAGGAAGTGAATCTGCTGCAGAATGATATTGATACTGGTGTTACCAATGACCGTGATTCTGTTGCTATTACTAAGACCTGGGACGGTACTCTTTCTTATACCGTCAGCAAAAGTACTTTGGTCGCCAATTTCACCAATGAAGATATTGAATTTCTGGATTCAAACGATACTGAAAAATATCAGAGTTATGCATTTGGCTGGTTGTGGAATATCACAGGAATTAGCTCATTATTCGCTACCGTGGAATGGCAGGAAGACGAATCGGATGATCAGAGCGTGACTGAAAAATCTGATTTGTTTGATTTTGGCGTTGTCTATACCAGAAGGCTATCTCCAAAAGCGGATTTCGACGTGACCTATAATCACGCTGAGGGTGAATCAGACGCGGCAGATGAGGACTTTACTTCAAACACCATTTCGGTGGGTTTGTTGTATAGATTTTAGGCCGTCTTTATCTGCAATGCTGAATCACAACAGTTTGCGAAAGTGAGAATTTGCTCTAGGTGAGGGGATTCCGTATTTGATAACGTATGGCGAATCCAATACTTACGTCTAATTCGCCTGGAGCAAAATGAATTTTACCCCCCGCCCTGTCGAGCAATCTGATATGGATTGCGAGCTCAATGCCATGACAATTGATGTGGAAGACTACTTTCAGGTGTCGGCCTTCAGCGAAAATATTTTCGTACAAGAGTGGTCGAAGCATCCATGTCGTGTAGAAAATAATATGGACA
>CAZKJY010000478.1:0-1765 GCA_964553165.1 uncultured Enterobacteriaceae bacterium | reverse complement strand
AGAACTAATCCTTTGTGATTCTGAGTTGGATGTAGCAGTCCTGAAAATTGAAGATGAAGAGATGCCAACACTTTCATTCCTCAGTCAATTTGAGGCTGTTGAGTTAGGTGAACCAGTGATGGCCATGGGTTCTCCCTATTCATTTGCCAATTCAGTCAGCGCTGGCATTGTCAGCCATCCTTCAAGATCGCTGGAGACATCCAGTCACAGGAGTACAATTCCATATATCCAGACAGATATTCCAATAAATCCTGGTTATTCTGGTGGTCCGGTAGTCAATGCCAATGGCGATGTTGTCGGCATGAATGCCAGGATTTATTCGCCAACAGGTTCTTCAATAGGAATTTCATTGGCAATTCCGCATGATGTGATTTTGTCACGAATCAATGATCTCCTTAAACAGGGTGTTCATGATAATCCCATCGCTGGTATAAGTACCACCGATGTTACTCTTCATGAATATTCAAGGCTGGGGCTGGCCAGGCCAGTAGGCGCGCGTGTAAGAGAAGTGGCTCCTAATAGCAAGCCAGCCCTGAGTGGTCTTAGGGTTGATGATGTCATTATCACGCTGGAAGGTGAAGTTGTAGAATCGAATGAGGTTTTCGTCGATCTGCTAAATCAGCATGGCAATACCGATCCTGTCAAAATAACAGTTATCAGATCAGGTAGTTATTTTTCCACGTCAATTTCGCTTTAGCGTGGTAGTCTTAAAATCTCTATTACTTTTTTGAAGATTCGTAAACTGTTTCATGTTGTACGAGTACAATCTTGGCCTTTAACCTTGACTCAGAATGGGGCAGCAGGCTGAACGTTATTACCAGTTATCCTGATGTGCGCCGATAAATTTCATAACCCTCCTTTCATCACTCTGATAATTCTGCAGTAAAATCAAGATGGATGTTCTGCAGTAACAGCAAAAACTATTACTGGATAAATTTTCCTGGGTCATCAGTGGCATTCTGCCTGGTACCTTGATTTGAATGCCTGCCTGAGCCCGTCGGCATGAAAAAACTGACAATCCAGTCTGGGTATTCAGGATATTCTCAGCAGACTCCTTTATACTTGACGTTTTTCGGCGAAAGATGAAAACAAGGGGTGCTATGAAACTCAGTGAGTGGTTAAAAGAAAACGGATTGATGCTGCATATCCTGGTGACCCGGCATTTCGGGCAGTGGGGATTTGAATGCCAGTTGATTCTTGAGTCCGCGCCCGATGAATCCAGAGAAACGTTTTTAAAACTGGTCAGTGGTGAGCAGGATGCCAACGGGATCTATCCCAGCAAACTTTTCCTTGGCTTTGGGGTGCGAAAGTTTGAATCGATTGAGGGCCTGATTGCCAAAGCCAGCGGTAAAACCTTCTGTTATGCCGACGACGCAGGGAAGCAGCATCTGATTGAGTTCCCCACAGGCCTGAATGCCGGCGAGAAGGCAGACTATAACGGACTCGTCAAAGGCGATGATCCGGATAAATGGTAAATCAGGCAGACGTCTCTGATCAGGGGTAGGAAGGTGCGAAGGATTTTGTTCTGGTCGATCAATTGCATGGAATTGCCAGCCAGTGCAATTGGCTTGAATACGGACACGCATATTTAAACAACGAGCCGTAAGAGAAAGTAGTAGTCTATCAACTGGCAGACACCTTTGATGACACCATTGTTACCCCGGGAGCTTGGGTGTAGAGATCATTGATCAGAGAATATGATCTGAAGCCAGCGATCAAGCAAATCTTACTGTCCTGACATCCTGACCAATATTCATAGGATCCT
>CAZKJY010000477.1:0-1766 GCA_964553165.1 uncultured Enterobacteriaceae bacterium | reverse complement strand
AGCTGTTGAATCTGGGTTATATCTCCGATGCTGCCATTCACCGGATTCTGGCCAGAAAGCTTTTTGTGCCCTTTGTACAGATCAACAGGTTTCCAGTGGATAGGGCGCTTGTAGAGAATTTTCCTTATGAAATTTCCCGTAAATATGGTGTCATCCCCCTCGCACGACTCAATGACAGATTGTTTGTTGCGATCAATGATCCACTGGATGCTGTCGCGCTCAGGGAAGTCAAAAAGGCGACAAATTCGGATCTGGAAATTGCTCTTGCCGGCAAGGCTGATATTGAACAGGCCTGGGCGACCTATTATGGCTCCCAGGTCATCAGCGACAATATTGAGGCCCTGGAAAAGTTTCATTACAAACTGGCCAGTAAAACCAGTTCCCGGCAAAACCGTGAAGATGAACTGGCCAATCATGTCAACGCATCCCCTGTGGTTACCCTGCTTGGCAATCTTTTACAGAATGCCGTTGTTCGTGGTATCCAGGAAATACACATTCGGCCTGCCGGGGAAACTGTCAATATTTATTATCGGCAGGAAAAGCAGCTTACAAAATCAGTTGTCTTTCATATCTCGCTATTGCAATTGGTAATCGCCAGACTCAGGGTCATTGCAGGCATGGAACCGGAGCAGGGACAGTCACCCCAGTTTGCCGTCACCAGCATTAACCTCACTAACAAGTCAGTCAGGCTCAGAATTTCAATAGTCACCACAGCGGCAGGCGACAGTGCCGTGATCCGGCTGGATCCCGACTATCTGCCCATAGAATCATTGGTGCAGGCCGGTGTGCGACAATCAAGCATAGATCAGCTGATGCTTGCAGGCAGCAGATCGACCGGGCTCGTGCTGGTGGTGGGTGACAGGACAGCCGGTAAAACCTCAACTGCCTATGCCCTGATCTGCGAGTTGCTGGGACAGAAAAAATATGTGCTCACACTCGAGAATCCGATCGAAAGGCGGCTTGATGGTGCAGAGCAGATTGTCATGAAATCCTACAATGCTGATCGCTATTCCAGCCTGAAATATTTTATCAGTCGAAATCAGCCGGATCTCGTGTATATCGGTGACCTGGAGGATTCCGGGCGTGCCGGACTGGCCGCTGCACTGGTCCGTCACCATCTGGTGCTCAGTACCCTGGAAGCGGACAGTTTAAGCAAGGCGGTTGCGTATCTACACGAGTACTGCGGAGATGCTTCGCAAATGGACAGGTACCTGAGCGCTGTTTTGATTCAGAAGCTGGCCAGAAAAAACTGCCAGTTTTGTCTGCAGCCCGAAGTTGCTGAGGCAGACACTGACCGTTATCCCTTACTTGAAAATACCGGGGGATTTTATACCGGGACAGGCTGTGATCACTGTCATGGTACAGGCTTTGACGGCAGGGTACTGATATATGAACTGATCACAGATGAATTGATGCTTGGGGAGCTATTCAGTATGGTCGGAGTCACAGCTGAACGAGAGAACAAAGGCTCAGACATCGAGAAAAGGCTTGCTGATAAAGTGCTGGATCTGGCACATGCGGGTGTGATTTCCTTGCATGAAGCTGGTCGTTTGCTGGTAGCCAACTGATATGAGATCAACAATCCACAGCCTGGCAACGCAAAAGAAATGCTCCCTGTTGATGGGAACAGTACTGCTGGCTATTGTTCCTTCTCAGGGGTTTGCACAGTTTTACAACTACTCGGCTGTTATTGAAAGTATTTCAGATTGTGTTGTCAGTATCGTCGCCATGCGTTCAGGGCAGGAGGGCCAGACTTCCCAGGAACA
>CAZKJY010000476.1:0-1774 GCA_964553165.1 uncultured Enterobacteriaceae bacterium | reverse complement strand
AATTGACAAAAAAATAGGACCTGGTGGGGTCCTATTATCAGTTAATAAGGCGTGTAAGCCTGAAATGGATGGTGGTAATGGGAGTTACGCAGTGCCCATGGCGTCGAAGTAGTTGGCTTCGGCGATAGCCTCTTTAAGAATGGCTTTTGCCTGGGGTAGGCATTTGCCACATTGGCTGGCAGCCCCTGTGCACTGTTTCAACGCTCTCATGTTGGAAGCGCCATTTTCTACGGCTTCCCGAATATCCCGATCAGTCACGGCGTTGCATATACAGACATACATAGGGTGTAGACGCTTCTTGGTAATGAGAACTGTTATCAATCCTAAATGATAACAATTATCAATGTCAAAGTATTTTTTTCAGGATATTTTTAGTGGGTCGTCAGCAATCGCCGGATACTGAAATCTGGGAGGAAGGGTGTTACTGATTGTGGCGCATAATTCGCTGTTTCTGCCGTTCCCAGTCGCGGTTTTTCTCTGTCTGACGTTTGTCGTGTTCCTTTTTACCTTTGGCCAGCGCGATCTCGCATTTCACCAGGTGGTTTTTCCAATAGAGTGCGGTGGCCACACAGGTATAGCCCTTCTGATTGACGCCGTTGAACAATCGGCTCAGTTCCCGCTGATTGAGCAGCAGTTTGCGGGTGCGGGTGGGGTCGGTCACAAAGTGTGTGGAGGCCGTTGGTAGGGGGGTGATATGAGTCCCGAGCAGAAAGGCTTCGCCATCCTTCAGCAAAACGTAGCTGTCCGTGAGCTGAACTTTTCCGGCCCGTAAACTTTTTACTTCCCAGCCTTTCAACACCAGACCGGCCTCAAATTTTTCTTCCAGCTGGTATTCGTGTCGCGCTCGTTTGTTAAGTGCGATGGTAGCGCTTTGTTTCTTTTTCTGAGGTTTCTTGGCCATGGCGGGGCATTATAAGGATTGCGCCGGGTAGCGCCTATGGTTTTGTTGCTGGTGAGGCTGTCCGTTGGTTTTTCCAGAGGGGGAATGCCGGTACAATCGGCTTCAACAACGTTCGAGCAGTATTCATGGCAGAACAACAACTTTCAGCTGCGACCCGGGGGCGTGGCCTCCACGGGTCCTGGGCCAGCCGTTGGACATTTATCATGGCGGCCACAGGTTCTGCTGTGGGGCTGGGCAATATCTGGAAGTTTCCCTACATTGCCGGTGAAAATGGCGGTGGTGCCTTCGTGCTGGTTTACCTGCTATGCATTCTCCTCGTCGGGATGCCTATTATGGTGGCGGAAGTGATGTTGGGCCGCCGTGGTCGCCAGAGCCCCATTAATGCCATGCGTTTTCTGACTGAGGAAGCCGGGCTGCACGGTGCCTGGCACGCTATTGGTTGGCTGGGTGTTACTGCGGGATTGATGATTCTTTCCTACTACGCGGTGATTGCTGGCTGGGCTCTCTATTACATCGGGGAAATGGCCTCCGGTACCTTTTTGGGTGCCAGCGCGGAACAGGCTGGTGAAATCTTCGGAGAACTGCTGGCAGACCCCCAGGAGTTAATTTTCTGGCAAAGTATTTTTATGGTGCTCACCATCGCGGTGGTCATCGGTGGGGTTACCCGGGGACTGGGGGTGGCCGTTCGTATACTGATGCCCATGCTGTTTGTGCTGTTGCTGGTGTTGTTGGGTTTTTCCATCCAGCGGGGTGATTTTGCCCAGGGTTTCAGTTTTCTGTTCAGTTTTAATGCAGAAGCACTCACCTGGGCGGGGGTGTTGGAGGCGTTGGGCCATGCCTTCTTTACCCTCAGCCTGGGCATGGGAGCCATCA
>CAZKJY010000475.1:0-1789 GCA_964553165.1 uncultured Enterobacteriaceae bacterium | reverse complement strand
AGTCGCGCGCCTGAATCCGAAGCCGCAGTGGGTCACCGGGATTGAGCGACTGTCGGGCCACCAGCAGCGCTTCCCCGCCGGCGCTCACAAGACGACTCAGATAAGGCAGATCATGCGCCAGAATTCTGCAATGCAGGACACTAAAGGCTGCCTCTGACTCATGCCATTGCCCATCCACCTGGCCCAGAACCTGCGTCAAGGCTCCGCAGGCACTCACCTGACCAGCATCCATCACAATCAGACTATCGGCGAGCCTGGCAATTTCATCGCTGGAATGCGATACATAAAATGCAGGAATTTCAATATGTTGAAACACATTTTCGAGAACAGACATCACCTTCTGGCGGGCGTCCTGGTCGAGGGCGGACAGGGGTTCGTCCAGTAGTAACAAGGCGGGATTGGTGGCGAGCGCGCGGCCAATAGCGGTGCGCTGACGTTCTCCCCCGGATAGCGACCTGGTGTCGCGATTCAGCAATGGCTGGAGCTCGAGCAATTCAATAAGTCTATCCAAATCAATGGATTGCCGCGCCAAATTCCGGCGCTTTATAGCATAGTCAAGATTGCCTTTCACTGTCAGATGAGGGAACAGAGTGGGCTCCTGGAACACGTAGCCGATGCCGCGTTCCGCCGTGGACCTTGAATGCTCAGAATTGAGCCAGACCTGCTCCCCGAACCTGATCTCCCCTTTCACATCCGGTTCCAGTCCGGCCAGCGCTCGCAAAACGGAAGTCTTGCCGCTGCCAGAGGCGCCGAACAAACCGACTACCCCATTTGCCGGTACGGCGAACCGGGCATCGAGCTGAAACTGCCCTTTTCGTTGTTTGAGTTCGGCATGAATCATGGAACTGATACCCGAAAACTCCGCCGATTGAGGGCGTAGACCGTGAGTAACACCGCAAATGAAAACACAAGCAGGATCCCGGACAGCCAGTGCGCCTGGGAATACTGCAGTGATTCAACGTGGTCGTAGATTGCAATTGACAGTACCTGGGTCTCTCCGGGGATATTCCCGCCCAACATCAGCACCACGCCAAACTCACCCAGGGTATGGGCGAAGCCCAGCACTATGGCAGTCAGATAGCCGACCCGAGAGAGAGGCAGCACGACACTCAGAAACCGGTCAGAACCGGTTGCTCCGATTGTGGCAGCGGCTTCGAGCAATGGCCTAGGGATCCCGGCGAAGGCGGTTTGCAGTGGTTGTACGACAAAGGGCAGCGAGTACACCACAGACCCAGCTACCAGGCCCCAAAAAGAGAAGGCCAATGCCGGTAGTCCCATCCCGACCATTAACTGGCCTATGGGACCATCCTGACCCAGCAATAACAGCAAGTAGAAGCCAAGCACTGTTGGTGGCAGCACGAGCGGCAAGGCGATCAGGGCTTCTATCGGCCCGCGTAACCGGGATCGGGTCTGCGCCAGCCACCAGGCCAGAGGGGTGCCGAGCAGCAGCAGGATCAGGGTTGTCACCGCGGCCAGTTGCAGGGTCAAGAGAAAGGCGTCAAGGTCTGATGCAGTCAGCATAAGAGGAAACCCATCAGTGTGAATTCGGCGCGTAATAGCCAGCGCGCTCCAGCACCGGGGCGATGGCCGGACTGCTGAGGTAATCAAACAAGGCGTGGGCGGCCTCGCTCTCTTTCAAGAGTGCCATCTCCTGCACGATGGGTTCGTAGTCGTCATCCGGAACCAGCGCATAGCTGCCCGGCTCCGGCGCAGACAGTACCTGGGAATACGCCACAAAGGCAAAGCGGGCGCTGCCAGTAAGGCGAAAGAAGCCAAACCAAAGGCAACT
>CAZKJY010000474.1:0-1799 GCA_964553165.1 uncultured Enterobacteriaceae bacterium | reverse complement strand
GGTACTCATCTGTCAGCAGATTCCTGAAACAGAAGCGCGCTTTTCCCTTAACAACCAAAAATTTCTCACTTTTTGAATGATGATAATGTTGACCTCGGGTGACACCCGGCCCGGCAGTCAGGCAAGAAATCTGGCCATGACTTTCAGTTTTAAGGATTTCGATAAAATTGCCTCGCTCATCAGAATGATTGATCAGCGGATAGGAAAAATCCGCTTTATCCAGGTAACTGATATAAGTCGCATAAAGCGCCCTGAACAGGCCGGAACCCACCGGCGGGATCACTAGGTTGTCCCTGCTTTCCCGGAATCGCACCAACAGGGCAACAAGTTCCCTACCTGTAATCCTGTAGGGGGCTGTCTTGCCACACCTGGCAAGTTCTCCCGAAACTATTCCGTCGATCACCGCTTTGGCGAGGTCATCCACATATAGCAACTCCATGTCCGCCTGTTGATCGTACATGGCTTCCTGGCCATCGATAACCAGGCTGCAGAGATAGCCAACTGGGTTTGCCGGTGCCGTAGTCGACCATTTACCAAACACCTGCGGGATTCGGCATAACTCCATATTCGGCGAACCAACCATGGATACATCGCTTTCCCGGTTCATTAACAGTACAACCCGGGAGCCCGCATCCAGATATCGCGCTATCGCTGAAGTCTTTTCTTCGTGTGGCAATCTGCATTCCCCCGAACCCCGGGATTCCAGATCATCGAATACATAGACAACAAATTCGGGGGCAGGTTCTTCTGAGGCAGCGGAAGTAACAAGCCCAAGTCCGGGCGCCTCCTGCAGTTGATAACGCAGGTTCTGGTATACAAAGCCCTGCTCTCCCGACAGCAGGACGTTGACTTCAGTTTTCTGGCTGGACATATCCGCCGTTCATGTTGTTCCGAATGTAAGGGATCGAAAGCAGTAACTCTTTTACACCATCTGGAGAAAGCTGTTCAGTATTGTGTGAGTTATAATCAACAGCCTGGGTGACTTCTACCTCACCCTCCTCGAAGTATTTGCCATAGTTCAAATCTCGTAAATCCGGGACAACACGATAGAAATTACCCATATCTTCCGCCTTAACCATTTCTTCCCGGCTCAGTAGAACTTCAAAGAGCTTTTCCCCGTGCCGAGTCCCGATGACATGAATTGGATGATCAGGCACATCAAGCAGCTCAGCTATAGCTCTTGCCAAATACCATATTGTTGTCGCAGGGGATTTTTGAACAAAAATATCGCCGGGGTTCGCATTTTCGAATGCAAATAAAACCAGTCCTACCGACTCCTCTAACGTCATCATAAAGCGGGTCATATTCGGGTCAGTGATGGTTATAGGCTTTCCAGATTTGATCTGTTCTACGAATAAGGGGATCACGGAACCTCTGGAGGCCATGACATTACCGTACCGAGTTGCGCATATAACGGTTGAATTTGAATTTCTTGATTTTGCAATCAAGACCTTCTCCATCATCGCCTTGGAAAGCCCCATGGCATTGATCGGATAGACCGCCTTGTCGGTACTCAGGCAAACGACACGCTGGACACCTGACCAGATTGCAGCTTCAAGGATATTTTCAGTGCCGAGGATATTGGTTTTTACGGCTTCCAGGGGATAGAACTCGCAGGACGGCACCTGTTTCAGTGCAGCAGCATGAAAAATGAAGTCCACATGCTGGGTTACGTTGCGAACGGACTGGGCATCCCTGACATCACCCAGGTAAAACTTGAGTTTGTCATTATTATAAAACTTGCGCATATCGTCCTGCTTCTTCTCGTCGCGGCTGAATATGCGAATTTCCCTGATGTC
>CAZKJY010000473.1:0-1801 GCA_964553165.1 uncultured Enterobacteriaceae bacterium | reverse complement strand
CTATTCCCACTTTGAAAATACGGCTCAGCTGGTCAATGCCCTCACCCAGAGCTACAAGGATCTGTACGAGCGACTGGCACGTGACGCAGACATACTTTGTCCGGAAGAAGTCAGCAGCCAGTTGGCCCTGACCAAACACCGTACTGATTTGCTGGGCAGCGCCAATGAGTCAGGATTGAACAAGAAAATGGATGATCTGTTCCCTCCCCGTGATTATGCTGCCAAATCAAGTCCGGACCAGAAAGGCGGACTGGCCGCCGATTACGGGCTGCCGAAGAAAAACAGCAGCCAGGCCAATTAAGCCCGGCTTGACTTGGGTTTGATACCCGCTTCCTTTATACTCGCGCCCTCTTCAGAATTTCATTGACTGAACACCATGACTGAATATCGCCTGACGCATCTTAAACAGCTGGAAGCTGAGAGTATTCACATCATCCGGGAAGTCGCTGCTGAGTTTGACAAACCGGTGATGCTGTACTCCATTGGCAAGGATTCCGCTGTTATGCTGCATCTGGCCCTGAAGGCTTTTTACCCCGGCAAATTGCCTTTCCCGCTTCTGCATGTTGATACCACCTGGAAGTTCCGGGAAATGATTGAGTTCCGGGACAACCTGGCCAAAAAATTCGGCCTGGACTTAATCGTTCACATCAATCAGGAAGGCGTGGATGCCGGGGTCGGACCGTTTACCCATGGCAGCCAGAAACATACCGATATCATGAAAACCCAGTCCCTGAAACAGGCACTGAACAAGTACAAATTTGATGCTGCCTTTGGCGGCGCCCGCCGGGATGAGGAAAAGTCCCGCGCCAAGGAAAGGGTGTATTCCTTCCGTGACAAAAACCATCGCTGGGACCCAAAGAACCAGCGTCCGGAACTGTGGAATCTTTATAACGGCAAAATCAACAAGGGTGAAAGCATCCGCGTGTTTCCGCTATCCAACTGGACCGAACTGGATGTGTGGCAGTACATTCATCTGAACAACATAGAAATTCCTTCGCTTTATTTCGCCGAAGAGCGCCCCGTGGTCAATTACGAGGGCGTTGATATCATGGCCAATGATGACCGCATCCCTGAAGAGCTGCGTAGCAAAATTCAGATGAAAACCGTCCGCTTCAGAACCCTGGGTTGCTACCCCCTGACTGGCGCCGTCGCGTCAGAAGCCCGAACACTGCCTGAAATCATTCAGGAAATGTTGTTAACCACGACCTCCGAAAGACAGGGACGGCTGATTGACAGTGATCAGTCCGGTTCCATGGAAAAGAAAAAGCGCGAAGGCTATTTTTAGGAAAAATCCAGCAGGAAATCATGTCTCACCAATCCGAACTGATCAGTACCGATATCGACGCCTACCTGGCCCAGCACGAACGCAAGGAGCTGTTGCGTCTATTGACCTGTGGCAGTGTCGATGACGGTAAAAGCACCCTGATCGGCCGGCTTCTGCACGACTCAAAAATGATCTATGAAGATCAGCTGGAAGCCATCAAATCCGACAGTATCAAATCCGGTACCACGGGCGACAATTTCGATCTGGCTCTGCTGGTGGATGGTCTGCAGGCAGAACGCGAACAGGGCATTACGATTGATGTTGCTTACCGTTATTTTTCCACCGCCAAGCGTAAATTCATCATTGCCGATACCCCCGGTCATGAACAATATACCCGTAACATGGCAACCGGTGCCTCCAACTGTGAACTGGCGATTATTCTGATTGATGCCCGCCATGGCGTACAGACCCAGACCAAACGGCATACCTTCATTGCCTCCCTGCTCGGCATCAAGCACATCATCGTTGCCATCAACA
>CAZKJY010000472.1:0-1816 GCA_964553165.1 uncultured Enterobacteriaceae bacterium | reverse complement strand
TACACTCTTTCCCTACACGACGCTCTTCCGTTCGGAGGCCTTGATAATTTTCAGGGCGGGCCGGTCTTTAGGCAGCCGTCTTATCCTGCCGGCACTGAGACCCTCGTTGCTGCTTTCATGCCCGAGGGAAAAACTGGATTGCCCGCCAGTCATGATCAGGTAAACATCGGCCAGGATTTCTGCATCCAGCAAGGCGCCATGTAGCTCACGTTGCGAGTTGTCTACAAAGTAACGTTTGCATAAGGCATCAAGGCTGTTTTTCTGTCCAGGATGCTTTTTTCTGGCCATTGCGAGTGTATCCAGGATCGTGCAGTAGCTATCCATGGAACCGTAACCTCTGTTCAGATCCTGTAATTCATGGTCCAGGAAGCCGATATCAAAAGGCGCATTGTGAATAATCAGTTCGGCGCCTTGAACAAAATCAATGAAGTTCTGCGCAATTTCTGCGAAAACCGGTTTATCACTTAAAAACTCATTGCTGATGCCATGTACTTCCAATGCCCCGGCATCAATTTCACGCTCAGGGTTGATATAGATATGCAGATTGTTACCGGTCAGTCTTCGGTTCATCAGTTCCACGCACCCTATTTCAATGATGCGATGTCCCTGACTGGGTTCCAGTCCGGTTGTTTCAGTATCAAGAACAATTTGTCTCATAATTCATCTATTCCCCGGTTTGCCAACTGATCAGCCAGTTCATTGCTGGGATCGCCACTGTGCCCTTTCACCCAGTGCCAGTTGATACTTTTTTGCTGTGATGCCAGTTCGTCCAGTCGCTGCCACAGCTCCATATTCATTACCGGTTTTTTACTGGCTGTACGCCAGTTTCGCTGTTTCCAGTTGGGCAGCCACTCACTGATCCCCTGCAGAACATATTTGGAGTCGCTGTAGAGTTCAATGTGACAGGGATATTTCAGGGTCTCCAGCGCGCGGATTACCGCGGTAAGTTCCATGCGGTTGTTGGTGGTCATCGACTCACCACCATAGAGCAGCCTTTCATTGTCTCCATGTCTTAGGACGACCCCCCAGCCTCCTGGCCCAGGATTGCCACGGCATGCCCCATCGGTATAAATAATAACTGCCTTTTTCATGCGCCCTTAATGCAGGGTACGCTTTTGCGAACTGGGTGCCATACGGGCACTGTCTCCGAGTGCCAATCCCTTGACAGGTCTGGGCATGGCCTTCCAGGGTTCACGTATGGGCGTCATCGGCAGGCTTTGCTTTCTGGCTGAAATAATATAAATGGCACCTGTCGGCCAGTTCAGCTGCTTTGCGAGTTTACCGAAGAAAGAGGAATATCTGATAAAAGCCGGATGGTTGATAGGCATGCAATAAAGCCCGTACTGCACCTGATCAATCTGGAAATCCAGCAATTTGAGCCAGTCGCAAAGACGCATGCTGGTCAGCAGGTTTGCCTTCCAGGGTGAAAGCTGTTTTTTGCGTGCAAATTTATGGCGGATACCCCAGGTACTAAATGGGTTGAAGCCGATAATCAGTAAATCTCCGCCGGCTATCAGTACCCTGTCTGCTTCGCGCAATAACTGGTGGGGATGTTTGGAGTAGTCCAGAACATGGTGCAATAGCACCATATCGACAGATTCTGAGGCCAGTGGGATGGCCTCAGGCTGGGCCACCACCCCGCCCTGTCTGGCATCGAGGTCAGGGCGCAGGCAGAATTTATGACCGATGGGGCTGTCATCGTAAACAGTGACGTCGGCACAGCTCATCTGTAGCAAATGGTAACCAAACCGACGGTTGATCATGTGCTCAAGTATTTCTGTTTCGGCACTGAGCAGTGTCGAGCCAAGGGGACCCC
>CAZKJY010000471.1:0-1822 GCA_964553165.1 uncultured Enterobacteriaceae bacterium | reverse complement strand
ACAAACAGACTTAATTCAATAGCGTTCATATTGCTCTTGCGCTTGATTTTCCCGGTATACAGTAATTAATTTATAAAACAGTTATTCTATCGGCAATGATAATTCAACAGTGAGAGTTAATCATGAGTGACTTAATATTTTATACCAACCCAATGTCACGTGGCCGCATTGTGCGCTGGATGCTTGAAGAAATCGGCTGTGAATATCAGACAGAAATTATTGCCTATGATACGGCTATGAAATCCGAGCCTTTTATTACAATCAATCCGATGGGTAAAATTCCAGTCATTTCTCACCAGGGCCAGATTGTTACTGAAACGCCTGCGATCCTGGCTTATCTGGCAGATGCATTCCCACAGGCAGGGCTGGCTCCGGCTTTAGATCAAAGGGCAGCCTATTATCGCTGGTTATTTTTTGCCGCCGGCCCACTCGAAGCCGCAGTTACTAATAAAAATATGGGCTTTGAACTGACTGAAGAGCAACAGCGGATGGCCGGATATGGCAGTTATGATCGGGTAGTTGATGCGCTCACAAAAAACATCAATACAGACTCTTATGTCTGTGGAGAGCAGTTTACTGCAGCCGATGTTTATCTGGGTTCACACATCGGTTGGGGCATGCAATTTGGCACACTACCAAAGGTGCCGGAATTCGAGGCTTACTATGCCAGAATTTCTGAACGTGAAGCCTGGCATCGAGCCAATGAGATGGATAATGCATTGATGCCCGATCAATCGGCTGAATAGGCGCCTATCCAGTATATTTAGCTTGACCTGTCTGGTGCCAACGCCAAGCTGTCTCTATGATGGATTCAATCGAGGTATATTGTGCCTGCCAGCCCAGTTCCTTGGCTGCCAGGCTGTTATCGGCGACAAGTTTAGCCGGGTCACCGGGACGACGCTCAGCCAGTTCATACTTGACCTTTTTGCCGGATACTTTTTCACAGGCCTGCATGACCTCCATAATGGAATAACTGGTTTTATTGCCCAGATTAAAGGCATGAAAACCTGGTTTATTGTCTAAATATTCCATAGCAAGAACGTGTGCAGCAGCCAGATCATTGACATGGATATAATCACGGATGCAGGTCCCATCATGTGTGGGGTAATCATTCCCAAAGACTTTAAAAGTATTGTCTGCATCAACTAGCAGACTCTTTAATATATTTGGAATTAAATGCGTTTCCGGGTTGTGGGCTTCACCCAATTCAGCATCAGGATCGGCACCTGCAGCATTAAAGTAACGCAGGGCCACCGAATTCAAACCATAGGCAACGGCATAATCCTACAATACCTGCTCTATCATTAATTTGGTTTTGCCATAAGGGTTAAGCGGTGCTTTGCTATGATGCTCATCAATGACTTCTGCTTGTGGCTCACCAAAGATTGCGGCAGTGGATGAAAAAACCAGATTTTTGACTCCATGATCTAACATGCTCTGTAAAAGCGTCAGTGTTCCGCTAACATTATTCTCGTAATAGAGCCCGGGCTTTTCGACAGATTCTCCGACCAAGGACCTGGCACAAAAATGCATGACAACATCAAATTTATTTGCTGCAAAAACCTTATCCAGTGCAGGCTTATCGAGAATATCCACATGGTAAAAAGGCGCACCCAGCGCTGCCCACTCGAAACCGGTGGAAAGATTATCCGCAACAAGACAATGGTGATTTAATGCTCTTAGATACTTGAGCGTGTGGGAACCGATATAACCGGCTCCCCCTGTAACGAGTAAGCTCTTTTTATTATTCATTGAATTTGGTCCATTCAATCCTATGACGTGTTTACGTCGCCGAAAAATCATTTATATTGAGCATTTAGAA
>CAZKJY010000470.1:0-1822 GCA_964553165.1 uncultured Enterobacteriaceae bacterium | reverse complement strand
GTGATTGCCTATTGTACGGCCATGGCGCTGTTCACCATCGTCATGGGCAATGCCTTTGCCGCCTTTCCGGTGGTGACGCTGGGCATCGGTCTGCCCTTTATCGTGCAGGCCAATGGCGGCAATCCGGCCATCATGGGCGCCCTGGGGATGTTGTCCGGCTACTGTGGTACGCTGCTGACACCGATGGCAGCCAACTTCAACCTGGTGCCGGCCCTGCTGCTGGAAATCCCCGACAAAAATGCGGTGATCAAGGCACAGGCGCCGATGGCTGTGGCGATCTGGCTGTTCAATGTCGCCCTGATGTATTTATGTGTCTATAGATTCTGATGACTGACAAAAACAACAAGGTCATTTTACTGACCGGCTTTGAGCCTTTTGCCGAGCATGCCGTGAATCCCTCTGAACAGATTGTGCGGGCGTTGGATGGGCAGAAGATCGGTGATTATCACATCAAAAGCCTGGTGCTGCCGGTGATGTTTGGCGAAGCCGGCGACATCCTGATTCAGACAATCGACGCAGTGAATCCCACTTGGGTGGTCTCTTTGGGTCTTGCCGCCGACAGAAAAGGCATATCAATAGAGCGACTGGCGGTGAATCTGGACGATGCCAGAATTCCGGACAACAAGAGTCAACAGCCAGTGGATCAGAAAATCAGCAAAGATGGAGAGACCGTGTACTGGTCGACACTGCCGGTGAAGGCCTTGGTCAGCGCCTTGAATGAGAATGGCTTCACGGCCTCTCTCTCGATGAGTGCAGGAACCTTTGTCTGCAATCATGTGTTTTACCGCCTGATGGAATGCCTGAAAGACAAGCCCGCAGTTAAAGGCGGTTTTATCCACTTGCCGGAAGCGTCAGATTCGGGCAATGAACTTGTTGAAGGGGTTCGCTTGATTCTGGAAAGCTTAAGCATCAGACACTAACTGGAAAGAGTCGCCAGCAGCTTAACGACGCCAGGACAATGCCACGCTGTATTGGCATGCAATAATGTGGACTTGATGACTATTTGTTCTTATTCTCCTGTTCTAAAGCCCGGAATAATAAAAATATCTCCCAGCCATTGAAGGCACACCAATGAAACCAGTCACGCTTTTTATCGCCAGCCTCCTGTTCTCATTCAGTCTGTTTAGCATCACCGCCAATGCGCAGGCCGCTGAAAGCATCCTGTTTATCGGCAACAGCTTTACCTATGGTTACGGCTCTGCCGTGCGTTACTACCGGTCTGATACGGTGACTGACCTCAACAACGAAAACATCGGCGGCGTACCCGCCCTGTTTAAATCCTTCACCGACCAGGCCGGCCTTGAATACGATGTCTATCTGGAAACACGCGGTGGCAGTGGGCTTGATTTTCATCTGGAAAACAAACTCGGCGTGATCGGTCGCCGCCCCTGGGACAATGTCAGCATGCACGGCTACAGCACACTGGACAGTGCGAATCCGGCTGACCCGACAACTCTGATAGAAACTGCCACTGACATGACGAATTTCCTGAAAGGTCTTAACCCGGATGTAAATGTCTATCTCACTGCCACCTGGTCACGTGCCGATCAGACCTATGTGTCCGGACGTCCCTGGTTCGGCCAGGCCATTGAACAAATGGCCCTCGATGTGCGTGCCGGCTATGACAGCGCACTGGCCGCCTCAGGCGCGACCTCCGTCAACCCCGTCGGTGAAGCCTGGAATCGTGCCATGGCATCGGGAATCGCTGATCCCAATCCCTACGACGGCATTGATGCCGATAAAATTGATCTGTGGACCTTCGATCACTATCACGCCAGTACTTACGGTTATTACCTCGAAGCCCTGGTGATCTTTGGTAATA
>CAZKJY010000469.1:0-1824 GCA_964553165.1 uncultured Enterobacteriaceae bacterium | reverse complement strand
CACTCCAACACCGGCACCATGTTGACGGCGTGATGATGGGGCGAGAGGCCTACCACAATCCTTATAGCCTCTCGCAGGTAGATACACGTCTATTTAATAATGAGACGTCACCACCGAGCAGAGCAGTCGTTCTCGAACAGTTCTCCAAGTTCGTGGAGCAGGAACTGTCCCGAGGGATCCGGCTGGGGCAAATGACCCGCCATATTCTTGGGCTTTACCAGGGCGTTCCCGGCGCAAGACGTTTTCGTCGTTATATCAGTGAGCATGCCCACCAGCCCCGGGCGGGAACCGATGTGTTACTGCAGGCTCTAAAGGCACTTAATGAAGTCAGAGTATGAATGAATATGCCCAGTAAACTGGATCAATTACGTGAAATGACCGTCGTCGTCGCCGATACCGGTGATATTGAAGCCATTCGCCAATATCAGCCAATTGATGCGACCACAAACCCCTCACTGCTGCTGAAAGCCGCATCCCTGCCCCACTATCAACACCTGATTGCAGCCAGTATTTCCAAGTCAAAATCAAAAGGCAGTGACTGGCTGCCAGACTGCATGGATGAGTTGTCTGTCGCCATTGGCCGGGAAATTCTCGATGTCGTACCCGGACGGGTTTCCACGGAAATTGATGCACGCCTGTCTTTTGATACCCAGGCCACAATCAGCCGCGGACTGTCACTGGTGGAAAAATACCAATCTGCGGGCATCGATAGTGACCGTATTCTGCTAAAAATTGCTTCCACCTGGGAGGGAATTCGTGCTGCGGAAGAGCTGGAAAAAAGTGGTGTGCAATGCAACCTGACGCTATTGTTCGGCTTTGATCAGGCAGCAGCAGCAGCAGATGCCGGAGCCTTCCTGATATCACCTTTTGTCGGTCGCATACTGGATTGGCACAAGGCCAATGGCGGCAAGCAGGACTATGCCGGCCATGAAGATCCTGGCGTTCTCTCCGTCAAAACCATTTACAATTTTTACAAGCAGCGTAATTACAACACCATTGTTATGGGCGCGAGTTTTCGCAACCCCGGAGAAATCGAGGCCCTTTCGGGTTGTGACCGCCTCACCATTAGCCCGCAGTTGCTTGCCGAACTTAGCGCCGACCATGGTGAGTTACCTCGACAACTGGACCCGCAGCAAACCGGAGACACCATCGACTATCAACTGGAGGGGGAATCAGCATTCCGCTTCAGGATGAATGACAATGCCATGGCCACGGAAAAACTGGCTGAAGGTATCCGCAATTTTGTGGCCGATCAGGTAAAACTGGAAAAAATGCTCTGGGAGATGAGCCGTTGATCGACCAAATCCAGAAGTTCTTTTCCTCCAAACTTAATCCCGTAAATGAGGAAACAGATCAGGAGAAGATGAGACTGGCAGCGGCTGCGCTGATGGTCGAAGTCATGGTCATCGACCGGGACCTAAATACAGCAGAGCTGACAGAAATCAAGTGTATGCTGGCGAAACGGTTTCAGCTTGCATCAGTAGAAATCGAGCAACTGGTAGAATTGGCCCGCAAGGAGGTCGACTCAGCCACCTCACTGTTTCAATTCACACGATTAATCAATGATCACTTTGATGCCGAAGCCAAAACCCATTTGATTGAAAATCTTTGGCGGGTCGCCTTTGCGGACCAGGTGCTGGATAAACATGAGGAAGCACTTATCCGGCGTATTGCAGAACTGCTATATGTGTCTCACATGGATTTTATTCAGGCTAAACAGCGCGCTATGGGCCGTTAAGCAAAGCGCATATCCCGTGTCAGCAATCCTGCTCAAGGGAATGGATAAGGTCGACAAATTCTTTCTGGTTGCGATCATTTAAAAGG
>CAZKJY010000468.1:0-1833 GCA_964553165.1 uncultured Enterobacteriaceae bacterium | reverse complement strand
GCTCGGCTTTTTCTCTGTGATGCAGTTTGATTTCGATCTCACTGTGCTGGCAGCTGTGCTGGCGGTTATCGGTTACTCCCTGAACGACACCATTGTTGTGTTTGACCGCATCAGGGAAAATTTCAGAATCCTGCGTGGCAGCGACCCCACTGAAACCATCAATATTTCGATAACGCAGACTTTCAGCCGTACCCAGATAACCTCATTGACAACCCTGCTGGTGCTGCTTGCCCTGCTGCTGGTGGGTGGTGAGATGATCAACGGTTTCGCAACCGCGTTGACAGTCGGCATCGTGATCGGGACCTACTCTTCCATCTACGTGGCGGCGAATGTCCTGCTAACGATGCACATCAGCAAGGAAGACCTGATCCCGGCCCAGAAAGATACGTCCGATCTCGACGCAATCCCCTGAAGAGGGACTGACGCTATCAGGATAGCGTCAGTACATCCTGTTTGACCTTCATCAGTACCTTTTCAGAGGTATTGCCACGCATGAGCGCTGCAGCACCGCTGCGACGCATGGTGCCAATAATGACCATGTCGGCTTTGATTTCATCTGCATATCTGGCAACGACATCGGCAGGATCACCTTCTTCCAGATGCACATGATCAGTAGGCAGTCCGGTGAATTTCAGCAGTTTTTCCCGGTTGGGGTAGTGCATGCTGTCTTTATAGGCATTGATGACATAGACATCGGCGCCGTAGATACCGGCAACGCGTTTCCCGTGCGCGATAATCCGCTCATTCATGGTGATGTATTCTTCCTTCTCTGCCTGGATGTTGAGGGCAGCGAGTATGACTTTGCGATGGGAGCTGGCATTGGGTCGCACGATCATGACCGGACAGTAGGCCTTGCGCAGGAGCTCCCATTTGGAGTTGGTGAACATGTTGCGGCGGACAGTGACATCATAGTCCGGGATGAAAATAATATCGGGTTGGATACGGTCGGCACAATTCAGTACCGCATGGGTCCATTCATTGGACCAGCAGAATTCAAAATCATAATCCAGGCCTGATTCTTCTGCAGCGGCGGTTAATTCCTTCAACCAGTCACTGCCCCGGTAGAGGGACTGATTTCTGGCTTTAAGATCGGTATTGGCTTCATCTACACAAATGAACAGATGTAACTTGGGCAGCACCTCCCTTAATTTTGCAGAAGTGATGGCGCGGTCCAATGCAATATGGGTATCCTGGCTCGGTTCGATAATGACGAGAATGTATTCCTGTTCATTCATGCTTGACTCTCCACACTGAAGCTAACAATTGATTATTATTTCCTGACTAATGGTATTGCCTTTTTATTGACGCAAATATGACAAATATCAATCGCTTGGGCAATACTCAGGCTTGTTTGTTTATGATCTGTAGCAGCGGTTTGAAAGTCTTGCTGTTGGCGAACACCAGCCTGTCGCTGTCTAGACAGTCCGGATTGCCCTGGTGGTCACTGATCAGCCCCCCGGACTCCTGTAACAGCAGAATGCCGGCAGCGACATCCCACTGCTGAATGCCTGACATCCAGCCGGCATTGAGTCGACCGCAAGCCGTATAGGCCAGATCCAGTGCAGCCGATCCGGTAAACCGCAAGCCGGCAACTCGATCTTTCAGGGCTTTCTGCAGGGCAAGTGCATCATCATAACGATCCCCGGAAAAAGAAAAGCTCACCACGGAGTTTTCAAGAGAGGCGTTATTGTCACAGCGGATTTTTTTCCCGTTGAGCTGGGCGCCTTCCCCACGGGTGGCAGTAAATTCATCACGCCGTAAGGGATCGACAATGACAGCATGCTGCAGTTTGTTGTTTTTTACACAGGCAATGGAAATGCAAAAAAGAGGAAA
>CAZKJY010000467.1:0-1834 GCA_964553165.1 uncultured Enterobacteriaceae bacterium | reverse complement strand
AGGTGGTCAGCCGGTCAAAGTCCACACCGGCATTATAGGCCTGATTGCCCAGGTCCAGGCGGTACTGGAAGGCTTCAGCGTATTCACGGGTCAGTACGCCACGTTTGATATCGCCATCGTCATCCAGAAACAGACGGTTATCACCCATGTGGTTGCCGGTTGACCACAGTCCTTCCCATTTCGGCACGCTCAGGTAATCGTGTACGACTCCCCCTTCGTAATAGTCCAACAGATAGTCATAGTGCGCTCTGGAGTTTTCGAACTCCATCGGAAATGGCATCGGATCGGGCATGTAATCCCGGTTGGGCTGGGCCATCAACAGACCGGAAGCGACAAGTCCGAGGCCAGCAGCACTCAATTGAAGAAATTTACTTGGTTTCATTTTACCCCCTAAAATTTTTGTTCTTGCTTCGTTATTATGCGGCCTGGCCAGAGTCTTGATCTGCATGCAGCGTTCGTTCTCGACGCCTGCTTTCACCGCTTTCGATCCAATTTACTATATTTTCCTGGAATCACATAGCGTTAGCCGCCTCGGGCCTGGAAAGGCTTGAATGATGCCCCTTAAGGGGTGCCCGTTCAAGTCACCGATGGAAAGACATTGTCAAACAAATGAGGAAATTTTCGGCCGGTTTCAGTGCCGGAGGCACTTAACCGAGAACTTTTTCTGCCGGGGTATAGGGTAGGCCATGGGCCTCGGCCACCGCTTTAAAACAGACATGTCCGGCATGAATATTCAGCCCCTGCAGAAAGCCGGGATCTTCTGAGAGGGCCTTGCGCCAACCGCCATCGGCCAGTCTGAGCACATAGGGCAAGGTGGCATTATTGAGACCAAAGGAGGATGTTCTCGGAACAACTCCTGGCATGTTGGCAACACAGTAGTGCACTACGCCATCAACAATAAAGGTGGGATCGGAATGCGTTGTCGGACGGGAAGTCTCAAAACAGCCACCCTGATCAATGGCAACGTCCACCACGACTGAGCCGGGCTTCATGGCCCTGATAATGTCACGTGTTAACAGCTTCGGGGCTGCGGCTCCAGCTACCAGGACTGCCCCGATGACCAGATCCGCTTCCAGCGCATATTTTTCAATACTGGCTTTATTTGAGAACACACAATTCACCCGACCGCCATAACTGATATCCAGTTGCCGCAGTCTGGGTACCGAATTATCCAGAATAGTGACATGTGCCCCCATGCCTTTTGCGATATAGGCAGCATTATCCCCAACAATGCCCCCTCCGATTACCAGGACATGGGCTGAATCCACACCTGGCACCCCACCCAGCAAGATACCGCTGCCACCATGATCTTTTTCCAGACAGTGGGCACCCGCCTGGACACTCAGACGTCCGGCAACCTCACTCATTGGTGCCAGCAGAGGCAGGGAGCCATCAGTGGTTCGCACGGTTTCATAGGCAATGGCAGTCACCCCGGAATCCAGCAGCGCCTGCGTCTGCGGCAGATCCGGTGCCAGATGCAGGTAAGTAAACAGTACCTGCCCTTCTCTGAGCAGCCTGCATTCCTGCGCCTGGGGCTCCTTGACTTTGACGATCAGTTCAGAAGATTCAAAGATTTCCTCGACCTGATCAACAATCCTCGCGCCTGCAGCCTGATAATCGCTGTCACTGACCCCTATCCCCTCGCCCAGTCCTTTCTGGACCAGCACCTCATGTCCATGATGGACGAGTTCCAGTACGCTGGCCGGAACCATACCGGCACGGAATTCGCTGTCCTTGATTTCTTTTGGAATCCCCACCCGCATCTTATGATCCTGATACTATTTAATCGTTGAAACTATTTTCTTTTTTTCTTGCGTCTGGTGCTGACGACTAT
>CAZKJY010000466.1:0-1861 GCA_964553165.1 uncultured Enterobacteriaceae bacterium | reverse complement strand
GGGTGATGTCGCTATACATGGACCAGTCAGGCTGGCCACCAAAGAGTTCTTTCTCCCACCAAGTGGTGCCTGCCTCAAGAGCTTCCCGCTCGGTTTTACGCATGCTTGGCATGGAGCGGCGTAGCAGCTGGTAGGCGGGTTTTATCAGCGCACGTTCCCGCCACTGGGGAATATTGAGAATGGCGGTGATCAGCAGGGTGGGGAATAACAGAAGCCACATAATACCGCTGTAAGTGGTCAAGAACAGGGTGCCCAAGACCAGGATGACTGATCCCAGTCGCAGCGGAGGCTGGTAATAGAGCACGGAGACCAACAATGCGATAAACAATAGCAGCGATAACAATATGACTAATTCACCTTAAACAGCCTTCCTGATAAAAAACCTGTATCTAACTATACGACACCTTAGACGATCCGGTTCTATTCGCCCAGTGTCGAGATTACAGGGTGGGGTGAGAGAGGCTATTTGCAGCGTTGGTAGTGGGAACCGATGCACTTGGCAGCCTTGGCCTGGGCGTCAATCACTTCTTCCCATGACATACGTTTGCGCAGGGTATTCAGACTGTGCTCGGACGCTGTGTCACCATTGGCCTTGGCAGCAGACATCCAGATGAACGCCTTGACGTTATTTTGCTCGGTACCTCTACCTTCGGCATACATATTGCCCAGCTTGCTTTGTGCCTGAGGATTGCCGTTCTTCGCTTCCTGCAGGGTGTCCTCAAAGACGGTGCTGGCGAAGGTCTGACCGGATATCAACAGGCCAAGTAGCACTGAATAGCGTAAAGTTTTAAAAATCATAGGTACTGCCTGTCGGTTTATTTTTATGTGAAAGGGCATGCAGGCAGAGGGTCGGAAGAACTTTTTCATACGATTGCTCACCGAGCCTGCCTAGTGGCCGCCCTAGTGTATGGGGATAGAAAATCCGCTGCAATATCCCGGCCGGTTCCAGTCTGCCAGACTCATAGATGACCATTCACTCGTCTCGGCAAGCTTTTTCAAAAAAGTTTGAACTTAGTAGATTCAGTGTTGACTAATAGATAACACCCAGCAAATTCTTCTCCCCAAACAGCAGTCAGAACCCCGATCACAGCAATGGTCGGGGTTTTTTGTGGCTGTGTAAATTGTGGTGTTTTAATGCTCTAGGCCACTCTAGTGGTTAAGTGAGCTTTTTGTGTGGTTGCTGGACGTTAGTTTTTAAGACTATCAAGGCAAAGAATGGCAATATGCTTAAGTCACGAACAGATCCGAGATTGGCGTATAGCCGTAGAAAAAGATACTGAAAACAACTAGCTAACATCGTATAAATTTTTTAGAGACGAACGGGTTATGCCATGTATCGAATTATCTACAAGAGCCGTAGTGTTACTCCTCTAAATTGGACTTTAGTTCAGGACATCATCATGTCCAGCGAGCCAAGAAATGAGCAGTCTGGGATTACAGGTGTTCTGTTGGCGAGTGAAACACACTTTCTGCAAGTGTTAGAGGGTAAGTTTGAGGATGTTAATGCACTCTTTCGACGTATTTTTCGTGATGACAGACATGAAGAGCTAACTCTCATTGGTTTTTCTGTCATTGATGCCAGATTATTTCGTGGCTGGGGCATGCTGGGTATCGGTACTTTTAACCTGAATCAGGAAATAGAGTCAGAGCTGGTGGAGAAGTACGGGGAGGAAGATGGGGGTATTCGTTTTCCCCTGGAAGAATGGGCGGCATTGTCCTTGATTAACGATATCAAACTGATGCGAGAACTGCCGGTTTGGAAACAATAGCTTAGGAATACACCCGCGATAAGATTTCTGAACTTCTAATGACAAGCTTTAGAAGGGATTCTCAATAGAAAAAATACTTTGCAGTTAATACA
>CAZKJY010000465.1:0-1871 GCA_964553165.1 uncultured Enterobacteriaceae bacterium | reverse complement strand
AAGCCGGCCAGTCACGGCCATCGGTATAGATGCGCCGGAACTGACTGTTCCACTCGGCATAGATATAGGTGGTTTCCGGGGTCACGATGAATTCAATCGGGTACACCGCTTTCATGATTCTTGGCATGCCCTGCGGCAGGCAGCGCTGGGTGGGTTCATCAGGAGCAATGCCGGCTGCCGCCATTTCATGGGTCGCTTCCCAGCGTGCCTGGTATTCCGCATTCAAAGGCGGCGGGCCATCGATTTCGTAGCCGTTGGTTGGCCATTCGAGGCGTTGCATATGCTGGTTCCACTGTCCACGCCAGTCAGGATATTGCATGGCCTGTTCCGCGTTGCCCAGAGTGATGTCGTCTGCGGATTCCTGCGGAGCACAGGCTGTTAATAAAGTAAGTGAAAGTACACACAGGGTGCTGCGTGAAATGGGTGTCAGGAAAAGTTGATTTAAGGCCATGATGAATCCACTGTTGCTAATATCAGGTGATTGTCAGTTGCCTAGTGTCTGGGTGCTCTCGGGTCAACTGTTGTGCCATCTTCCCAGCGTACATCGCTGTAACTGCCGCCGGAGCCCCCCGCAAAAAGCGGCGCAACGTTGACAATTATTCTGTCGCCGGGTTTCAGGCTGTCTGGATTCCAGCCCTGCCGGTAAACCGTATTGGGTCCGAAGCCTTCCAGTGTCCACCGTGAAGTACTGCCATCCTCATTGTCGACATCCAGAATGATAAACACATGGGGATTGGTGAATTGCCACTCGGCTACTGTTCCAGTCAGATCCACGGCGCTGTCAAAATCAAACATGGCGCGGGAATGATGGGCATAGACCGGTCTGAGGTTCATGACCAGCAGGGTCAGTACGGTGAACAGAATAGTAACGTGCTTGTACATGGGAACTCCTGAAAAATGATGCTGCCATTGTAAGCTATTTTGGTTGGTGATGTTTCCTTAACAAAATGGCTGCTTTACAAAACCGTAACCGCTAGCGGGCAACCGCGTTGGCGTAAATCTCAACGTGTGACACATTGCTCCAGCCAGCATTGCCGTGACCGCCGCCGGGTGCCAGGTTGACAAAACCGACTTCGTCAACCAGGCTCATGTCCGGTTCTGCCAAGGCATTGCCTACCACCACTTCCACCGGATCAAGCGCGTACCAGTCCTGATTGTCAAAAGCCACCTCCACCGTCAGAAATGCTCCGCGGGTATCAATGGTCTGGCTGCCGACTGCCATGGCACCGTCAGGCAGTTTGATCACCGGACGCAGTTGATGCAGGTTATTGGTTCTGACAATGGCGCGTACTCTGGCAAGCCCCGACAGATCCAGATAGGCATCGCGGGCTTTCAGGGTAATCGCAACCGGAGAGCCTGCCAGCCCGGTCCACAGATCGATTCTGCCTTCATGCTCATAGACGGTAATGTCACGGGCTTTTTCCCCGTAAAGGTTCAGTTCGAGTGCAGCATTGCTGACCGCACGCTGACTGGCCAGATAATACTGGTTTGGGCTGGCATGTGGACTGGTCGGTCTGCCCAGGGCGGATTCACTCTGCTGCCAGGTTTCTTTGTAGAGCAGTGCCGGGGTTTCCTGGGCAGCAGCTTGCAGTGTGCTCAATCCCAGGATGCTGCAGGTGAGGATTGTCAGCAGGGTTCGCAGGTGTCGAATCTGGGTAAACATGATAAGAATCCTTTTATTATTTTTCTGGATGTCATGATGGTTGAGCCGGAGTGTCAGGCTGATTCTAACCCAGTATTCCGAAAGAACGCCATGGCAGAGGAAGTCAGGTGGTACGTCAGTTTGAATTTTAATCTGCTTGCATCCCGGCAAAGTGCGAGGAACCGTATGGCGACAGGATGTCGCCATCCGAGCCTGCACATGGATGTGC
>CAZKJY010000464.1:0-1878 GCA_964553165.1 uncultured Enterobacteriaceae bacterium | reverse complement strand
GACCCTGATTGAGGTACAGGGTTATGAAGCCAATATCGCGGAGCTGCAGAATGGTGCCATTGGCGGCGGATTTTTCGATACCATTCCTGATGCGGATGGCATCATCCGTTCAACGCCCCTGGTCCTGAATTTCCAGAATCAGCTTTTTCCTTCCCTGGCACTGGAAATGGCCAGGCTGTATTACTTTGAAGAAAATTTCACCATTCAGACAGAGGCCGATGCCTTTGGCAATTTCCGTCGGGTGACCGGGATCAACATGGGACAGATCACGATTCCGACCACACTGGATGGCCGGGTGCTGGTGCCATTTATCGGACGCTCAGAAATGGGCAGCGGCAACACCTATCCCTATATTTCAGCCACCGATGTACTGCGGGACAATCTCAGTGACCAGGAACGGGAACAACTGCTCAATAGTCTGGTGCTCATCGGGACCACTGCCACGGGTTTGTTTGATTTGCGGTCCACGCCACTGGAAGCCGTCTATCCCGGTGTCGAAGTGCATGCCAATGTGCTCAATGCCCTGTTGAATGCCTCGCCGACGGTGACGATCAGCGAGAGCGATTCCGCAGATGGAGGAGGTCTGAGTGAGGCATTGTCGGTCCTGAATTTTGCCCGCGATAATCCTTTTCCCAGTCGGCCCGACTGGGAAGACGCCGCTGTCGCGGTTGCCATTTTTATCATCGGTCTGCTGCTGTCACTGATCTATCCACGCCTGGGACCAGCCCTGCTGGGACTGTCCAGCCTGACCTTTATGCTGGGACTGATCGCGCTGAATTTTAAGCTGTGGATTGATTACAAACTGGATATCTCGGTTGTCATACTGGTCTTCCTGATTCTGCTGATAACGGTCATCAACATGACCTACGGCTTTCTGAAGGAGGGCATGAACCGCCGCGCCATCAAGCAGATGTTCGACCAGTACGTACCGCCAGCGCATATCGATGCCATGTTGGATGACCCAGACAACTATAATTTTGCCGGTGAAAGCAAGGAGCTGAGCGTGCTGTTTTCAGATATCCGCGATTTCACCTCGATTTCAGAACATCTGCCGGCAGAAAGGCTGAAGGCTTTCCTCAACGAATACCTGACGCCCATCACGGAAGTGATTTTTGCCAATAACGGCACCATCGACAAATACATCGGCGACCTGGTGATGGCCTTCTGGGGCGCGCCAGTGGAAGATCCTGATCACCGTTATCATGTGGTACTGACGGGCCTGCTTATGCTGGAAAAAATCGAGGCATTGAATGCCGAGTTCAGCAAAAAGGATTTTCCAATGGTTAAAGTGGGTATTGGTATCAATTCCGGCTTCATGAACGTCGGCGACATGGGCTCCACCTATCGTCGTGCCTATACCGTACTGGGTGATGCCGTTAATCTGGGTTCCCGACTGGAAGGTATTACCAAATTTTACGGCATCCCTTTCCTCATTGGTGAAGATACTTACGATGACCTGAAAGGCATTCTGTGCCGCCTGATTGACAAGGTACAGGTCAAGGGCAAGGACAGGCCGGTGAGAATCTACCAGCCGCTGTGTCTGGAAAAGGAGGCAACCGAAGAGATCAAGGCCGCTGTCAGGGAGTTTTCCGAAGCCCATGACTGTTATGTGCGGCAATCCTGGGATGAAGCAGCGGAACGATTCAGCGCCCTGCAGGAAAAGGAACCGAATGCCCGGCTGTATTCCGTTTATCTGGAAAGAATTGAGCAGCTGCGCCAGCAGACTCTTCCCGCAGACTGGGATGGGACCTTCAAGCATACCGAGAAATAGATAATTGACTTGCTGCGGCAAGTCGGTAAAATGCGCTCTCTCTTTGCGGGTGGTTAGCTCAGCTGGGAGAGCATCGCCCTTACAAGGCGAGGGTCGCAGGTTCGATC
>CAZKJY010000463.1:0-1883 GCA_964553165.1 uncultured Enterobacteriaceae bacterium | reverse complement strand
CCGTGGACGAAGACAGGAACGTCAGCCCCCAGTGCCAGACCCAGCCTGGCCAGATCAGGCAGGCTCAGGTGGCAGTCCCAGAGTTTGTTCAGAGCCAGCAGGGTGCTTGCTGCATCAGAGCTGCCCCCGCCGAGTCCGGCGCCCAGAGGCAGCTGCTTGTGCAGAGTGATAGCGGCCCCTTTTCGGGTGTTCGTTTCTGCCTGCAGCAGCGTGGCCGCACGCAGGACAAGGTTGTCCTTATTGGCAAGACTATCGAGGTTGGATGTCAGGGTGATGCTGCCGGAGTCATTGCCTACAAACTGCAGTTCATCTCCGTAATCCAGCAACTGAAAACAGGTCTGCAGGTCATGATAGCCATCCTGCCGGCGACGGGTGATATGCAAAAACAGGTTGAGTTTGGCCGGTGCCAGCAGACTGAGCATGCCGATCAGCCTTCCACGGCATTCAATTGCCAGTCCTGGATCAGCAGGGTCAGGCGGTAATCGGACTGGGTCATGCGGATGCGGCCGGGCAGCCTGTGTCCCTCGTTGAGTTCATAGCGGTCGTATTCAAGCTGCCAGATATTCCCCTGGCTGTCGACCTGGCGCAGGACAGACAGCAGCTGTTGCTCGTTGAGTTCAATATCAGCCGGACGACCGGGGGCGGGAATGCCTCTGACCCAGAAATAAAGCACTTCGGCCGGAAACTCGTAACCAATGACATCACGGGTAAACTCGTTCAGACTGCTGGCGGTTAGGGGCGCTTCGTTACCCCGCTGCATGCGAATGCCGCCCTCATCGCCGATGATCATGGTGGCGCCCAGGCCGAAGACACCACTGAGATTGATCAGGAATTCCTGTTCCTGCTGTTGCCAGTTGATGGACACGGTATCCGAGTTGTCCTGCTGGCGAATATTGAGACGACCCTGCAGTGTCCAGGTGGACAGGGATTCCATACTGTAACGGTGATCTTCCCAGTTACGGGAAATGAGATCCGGCGAGCCTGACTGACAGGCTGCAACAAACAAACTCAGGCCCGTCAATATCAAGGCCCTGAAGGGGCTGGAAGTGGACATGATAGGGAACTAACTGGAAGACTGAATGCGGAGTCTTTCCATGGTATTGAGGATAAACTCGCTGTCGGGTTGGACGTCCAGTGCATCCTGCCAGATTTCCCTGGCGGCATCCCGGTTGCCCATGACCCACAGTACTTCACCGAGATGGGCGGCAACTTCATGGTCCGGATACAGTTCAAAAGCCAGCTCCAGGTTAATACGGGCCTGTTCATACATGCCCAGTTTGTACTGAACCCAGCCCAGGCTGTCGATGATGGCCGGGTCATTGGGTGACAGTTCAATGGCTCGCAGTATTAATTCATAGGCTTCTTCGTAGCGGTCAGTGCGGTCAGCCAGATAATATCCCAGGGTATTGAAGGCCGAGGGGTTTTCCGGATCCAGTCGCATGATTTCCCGGAGATCGGCTTCCATCAATTGGATGTCATTGGTTTCCTGGGCCACCAGTGAACGCAATTGCAGCAGCTGGGTATCGCCAGGGTAATTGCTGATGGCCCGATTTAAAAAACCCATGGCATCGTCATAGGCTTCTTTTTCAAACAGGAGATTGCCCTCAATGATCAACAGAGTGCTGTTCAATTCCGGCCGCCGCAGCCGAATACCGCGCAGTCTTTCACTGGCTTCAAGATAACGCGTTTCATCAATCATCAGTTCGAGGTAGTTGCGCAGACCCACCAGGTAATTATTGCCTCCCTCTACCTGCAGGTAATGTTCGATGGCCTGTCCGGTGTTTCCTTCCTCCTGGTTGATCAGGGCCAGGTAGTAGTGGACATCATTACCGCGCTGACCGTTAAGTAGCAGACGTTCCAGATAGGACTTGGCTGCATCCAGC
>CAZKJY010000462.1:0-1905 GCA_964553165.1 uncultured Enterobacteriaceae bacterium | reverse complement strand
GCAGGTTCCTGGAGGTGGCAGTGCCTGACACAGCCTTTCCGAATGTGAATGATCGTGTGCAGTTTCAGCAAACCAAAAAGGACATCATCAAAGGGGCGTACATTTTTGTGGGCATCGGTGTCCTGCTGCTTGCAGGACTGACGTACAGTCTGCTGCAATGGCTGGGCTAAACGTGGTAATTCAGGCAACAGGAGGTTATGTTTGACACTATGACGATTTATGATCAGAAAAGTGAATATTATTTTCGTGAAGGCTGTTTTGTCACAGAACTGTCCAATACCGAAGATGATCCTGAATTATCCATTGCCCACATTCGTGTTGAGCCGGGTGAGACCACCCGCTGGCATAAACTGCTGGGGACTTCGGAACGCTATCTGATTCTGGCAGGCCAGGGGAGTGTCGAAGTTGGCGAGTTGCCTGCTCGCAGCGTGACCGAGGGCGATGTTGTATATATCCAGCCGGAAGTCCGCCAGCGTATCAGCAATACCGGTGAGGAGGATCTGATCTTTCTTGCCCTGTGTACGCCACGCTTTCAGGAACAGGCCTATATCGACCTGGATGGCCAACCGGGTGAATAAACAACTTAAGCAAAGGGAGCTCGCATGATTATCGCCATGTCAGCCATGGTGTTTCTCACCATGATAATCGGATTGATCACCTTGATGACGCGTATAAACTGTGCCCGGGCCGGTAGCGTGAATCCAGACTATTTCAGGCTTATGCAGGGGGACGCACCGGAAGTCCTGGTCAGAACTTCCCGTGCTTTTAGCAATCAGTTTGAAGTCCCGGTGCTGTTTTATGTCGTGACGACGCTGAGTCTTTTCCTGATGCCGAATAATGTGCTGAATTTCTACCTGGCCTGGCTGTTTGTGTTTAGCCGCTATGTGCATGCCTATATCCACCTGAGTTATAACCATGTGATTCACCGTCTGCTGGCCTTCCTGGCTGGCTTTTTCAGTGTCATGGTGATGTGGCTGAACCTGCTGATTAACAATTTTTTCTGAGTCGTCCTTGAATAATTTTGAACAGGTATTGCAGTTCTGGTTTGAGGAAATAGACCCCAAACAGTACTGGGTCAAGAATCCGGCCTTTGATCAGCTGATTAGCGAGCGCTTTGGCGGGCTTCACCGTCAGGCTGCCCTTGCCGAGCTGTTCGAGTGGCGCCAGAGTCCAGCGGGCAGACTGGCAGAGATCATTATTCTGGACCAGTTTTCCCGCAACATGTTTCGGGATACGCCACGGGCATTTGCCTGTGATGCCCAGGCCCTGGTGCTGGCCCAGGAAGCCGTCGCGCTGGGTGTGGATGAGGAATTGTCGACCAGCCAGCGTACCTTTCTATACATGCCCTACATGCACAGTGAATCCCTGAGAGTTCATGAGGAAGCAGTGAGATTGTTTGCCAGCAATGGGGTCAAGGAAAATCTGGATTTTGAACATAAACACAAAATCATTATTGAGCGCTTTGGCCGTTACCCGCATCGCAATGTCATTCTGGGGAGAGAGTCCACGCCGGAAGAAATTGCCTTCCTTAGTGAACCGGGTTCAAGCTTCTGACAAAAAAAAGGCCTGCAGAGCAGGCCTTTTCGTGCAAATGACTGCACAAACTGGAGCGTACCTGACTAACGTGGACGCTCAATCATGATCTGTACACTGACATCGGCTTCAATGCGACGGTTCTGCTGTCTTCCCTGACGGGTGTCATTGGAGAAAGCCGGTCTGCTTTCACCATAACCCACCACGGACAGGCGTGAAGCGTCGATGTTGTAGCGGTTGACCAGGACGTCTTTGACAGCCTGGGCACGTCGCAAGGACAGCGCCTGATTGTAAACGTCAGGCCCGCTGTTGTCGGTATGGCCTTCGATCACGGCGCTGGTTTCAGCATAGCGACGCATGAACACGGCAAAG
>CAZKJY010000461.1:0-1913 GCA_964553165.1 uncultured Enterobacteriaceae bacterium | reverse complement strand
TCCTGCGTCGCGGGGGGAACAGGGTCCCGGTGAAATCACGATATGTGTCGGCGCAAGTTTTTCCACCTCGGCGACAGTGATTTCGTCATTTCGGTGCACCACGACATCCATGCCCAGCTCTCCGAAATACTGCACCAGGTTATAGGTAAAGGAATCGTAGTTATCGATCATCAGCAACATTACTGCAATCCCTCTTCCGCCAGTTTAACGGCCGAAAACAGGGCACGGGCCTTGTTCATGGTTTCCTTCCACTCCAGGCGGGGTTCAGAATCCGCCACGATACCGGCACCTGCCTCGACATAAAGGGTATTGTCTTTGATAACGGCGGTACGGATCGCAATCGCCATATCCATGTTGCCGTTCCAGGACAGATAGCCCATAGCGCCCCCGTAAACTCCACGTTTAACCGGCTCAAACTCATCAATAATTTCCATCGCCCGGACTTTTGGCGCGCCGCTCAGTGTGCCCACAGGCAGGGTCGCTTTCAAGACATCCAGCGCTGATTTGTCCGCTGCAATTTCACTTTCGACATTGGAAGCGATATGCATGACATGGGAATAACGTTCCACAAACATTTTCCGGGTCACTTTCACTGAACCGGTCTTGGATACCCGGCCGGCATCATTCCGGCTCAGGTCAATCAGCATTAAATGCTCGGCAATTTCCTTTTCATCGGCCAACAGATCCTGCTCCAGTGCCAGGTCTTCTTCTTCTGTATGGCCTCGGCGACGGGTGCCTGCCAGTGGTCTGACGGTGATATGACCATCTTCCACCCGGGCAAGAATTTCCGGTGAGGCACTGACGATATGAAAGTCTTCCAGATCCATGTAAACCATGTAGGGTGACGGGTTTAGCTGCCGCAGGGCCCGGTAGACATTGATGGCTTCCCCACTGAAGGGAATGCTCATGCGCTGGGCCAGTACCACCTGCATGACGTCACCGGCAACAATATAATCCTTGATTTTGTTGACTGCCGCCTCATAGGCTTCTTTACCAAAGCTTGAAACGAAACTGGCTTCATCGACTTCCCGAGCCTGTGGCAGCGGTTTGAAGAGCGCTGGATCAAGAGGTTTGTGCAGAGCGTCCGTCAAGGCGTCAAGGCGTCTCTGCCCCTGTTCAAAGGCATCGTCCTGGGCCGGATCAACATAGACCAGCAGCGTGATGGTGCCGCGCAAATTATCGAAAACAACAACTTCCTCAGACACCATGAGCACAATATCCGGGGTGCCAACCGTGTCCTCAGGCGCACTGTTGGCAACCTTGTGTTCGGTATAACGGACGGTGTCGTAGGCAAAATAGCCCACCAGTCCGCCATTGAAACGCGGCAGGCCTTCCAGCTCCGGAATCTTATAGCGTGCCTGGTAGGCGGCAATATCAACGAAGGGATCCTGACTCCTGAAGGTTTCTGCAGCCTGGCCGTTGATGTTGATGCTGAAATCGTGTCCTTTCACTTCCAGCACCGTCTGGCAGGGCAGACCAATGATGGAATAACGCCCCCATTTTTCGCCCCCCTGTACAGACTCCAGGAAATAGCTGTAGGGACCTCTGGCCAGTTTCAGGTAAACACTCAGGGGGGTTTCCAGATCGGCCAGTACCTCCCGGGTCAGAGGAATACGGTTAAAGCCCTGTCCTGCAAGGTCTTTGAACTGCTGGATATTCATGAGTCAGCAAGTTCCGTGCGCATCCTGTTGATAGTCGCCTGGTAATCACCGCTGCCAAAAATGGCTGAGCCGGCAACAAACATATCGGCACCCGCTCTGGCGACCTCGGCAATATTGTCCACCCCAATACCCCCATCAACTTCGAGACGGATATCCCTGCCACTCTCATCAATCAGCTTTCTGACCTGTGCTCTTCCGATCTTACCCCCATCAACTTCGAGACGGATATCCGTCTCGAATTTAATTGTCGTC
>CAZKJY010000460.1:0-1926 GCA_964553165.1 uncultured Enterobacteriaceae bacterium | reverse complement strand
CTTACCGCCACTTCCCTGAGCAGTTCATCGCCGGCCTGCAGACCATGGCTGTCATTGATCTGGTGAAAGCGCTGTAAATCACCGATCACGAGCACCAGCTTGTCATGTTGCTGATCCAGGGAATTTATGACATGGGACAGATAGCCCATGAACAGCCGATGATTTGGCAGGCCGGTCAGCTGGTCATAGAACTCCAGCTCTTCAGCACGCTGTTTGACCTGCAGGGTTCCCAGGGCAAAGGAAATGTCCCCCGAAAGTTCTTCAAGCAGGGCCAGTTCTTCGCTGGTAAAATAGTTTTTCTCTTTGGTCAGCAGAGAGAATATGCCAAAAATTTCATCGTGTATTTTCAGCGGCAGGATAATAATTCCTCGATAGCCCAATCCTGAATAGACTGCCCATTCTGGTCGCCTTTCACTATCCAGCGAACTCAGGTCATTGATAAACACTGCTTCTCCGCTCTTGATGACTAGCTCAATCAGGGCGCTTTCACCGTAATTCTCCGCATCTAATTTGAGCTGGTTATGACGGAGCTCTTTGGCATCGGCGCCGACCAGCATCAGTGGTGTAATTTCAGCATTGTCAGCGTTATATTCCCCGATCCAGGCCAGATCAAAATGGGCATGATCGACACAGATACGGCAGGCATTCCTGAACAGTTCCTCCTGGCTCTGCACGCGAACGATCAGATTATTAATGCTGCTGAGCACCTTGTAGATCTTGTTGAGTCGCTTGATTTTCTCGTGGGTTTCCATCATCTGGGTGATGAGTTCGGAGAATATGATAATGCCGCCCACTTCACCGTTCGCATTCAGCCAGGGGTGGATTTCCCAGTGTAACCATTCCCGTCTTCCATCTTCCCGTTTAAAGCTGTCGCCATCACTGCTGGCACTTTCACCAGCCAGGCAGCGCTGATGGATTGCTTTCCAGCGTTCCGGCAGATTGGGGAAGATGTCGTAATGGGATTTACCAATGATGCTGTCGTCACCAAGTTGATAATCTTCCTGCCAGCGATGGCTGACGGCCAGATAGCGCATGGATTTATCCAGCATGGCAATGGCAGCGGGCGTGTTTTCAATAAACATCCGCAGCCTTTCCTCACTTTTTTGCAGGGCTTCCTGGGCAGCTATTTTCTCGCTGATATCACGCAGGATAACGGTAAAAAATTTGCTGCTGCCCACCGTCATCTGCGAAATGGATGCCTCGGCTGGAAACTCTTTACCGCTGGCACGCAGGCCATAGATTTTTCCCAGATTCCCCATTTCCCGATGGGTGATGCCTGAGCGCCCAAAGGCATCAATATAGGATTGGTGCGAATGCCGGTATTTTTCAGGTAATAAAATATCCAGTGACTGGCCGCTGATCTCACTGGCTTTGTGACCAAAAAGTTCTTCGGCAGCCTTGTTGAACAGCAGGATGCGGCTTTTCTCATCAATGGTGATGATGGCATCCATGGCCGTGTTGATGAGGTTGCTTGAAGTGATTTCAGATTCAGCAAGTCGCTCAGCCGTTTCCTGTCGGTCACTCTCAAGTCTGTCCAGTGTTTTACCCGTTCGCAGGAGGATGCAGACAAACATGATAATGTACAGAGTGGTCAGCAGTGCCATCCCGAACGTACTGTTGAAGACCATGGCAATGTCGGCCTGCAGGCTTAACCAGCCCAGTATGATGGTGAGGACTGTGACACCAAGGAAAACCCGGCGCACCAGCGTGGCCCCGAGGCTGCGGGCGGAAAATAAAACCATGAACCCTTGCTGATCATGCGTATAGAGGATGCCAATGGAAAGCAGCATGAAGGTCATCGCTGTGTGCAGGGCAATTCCGGAAAATGGTCCAACCTGATACAGCGCTTCCACACCATACAGAAAGCTCACCAGGCTGAAAAATGACAGAATAATGAAAGCAAACCTCAAGCAAAAGGAGGAGAAA
>CAZKJY010000459.1:0-1926 GCA_964553165.1 uncultured Enterobacteriaceae bacterium | reverse complement strand
GCCCCTGAAAATACAGAACAGGGTCTGAACAGCTTTAATACAACAAAGACAATCGAAATCAGAATGCATCAGTTTGAGATTGAATTTGGTTACAGCTGGTAAATAGCTGTTCAAGTGATTCCGTATTTCAGGCCAAGCTCAGTATAAAGGCCAAGATGATCCGACATGCGTCGCCAGGACTTGCCCTCAAGAATTCTGCTTTCAATGACCTCAAAGCCTCGCTGGTAGATTCTGTCCATGGCCAACACAGGAAAATTTGCCGGATAGGTCTTTGCCAGATGGCCCTGGGCAAGCTGGTGAGATTCCTGTACCCCCAGCTCGGCCTGTAAACGCCCATGGCACTTTTTGCGCCAGTCGTTGAAATCACCCGCCAGAATCAGGGGGGCATGGTCAGCAATATTTTTTTGTACATAGTCAATCAAACGATCCATCTGCTGGCTGCGTTCATTTTCGAAAAGCCCCAGATGGACACACAGCAGATTGACGCCTTCCTGCGTCAGGCCATGCAAAATACCCCGCCGGGAAAAAGACAGGCAGCTGATATTGATATTGCGGGATTCCTTAAAGGGAATTTCACTGAGAATGGCATTGCCGTGATGGCCATGCTGGTAGATGGCATTCTTGCCGTAGGCGAAATGATCCCAGACTGAGTCAGCGAGATATTCCATCTGGTTACCATCTGGCCAGTCTGAAATTTTTTCCCGGTGCTTCAGATTTTCACCCACCACTTCCTGCAAAAACACCACGTTGGCCTGACTTGAGCGCAGACTTTCACGGATCAATTCCAGCGTGAACTGCCGGTTCCCCAGCGAGAAACCTTTATGAATATTAAGCGTCAGAATGCGGTAGCGGGACATGGATAGTTGCTTCAGACCTGGAGTTTAACCCTGCTCGTTGTCGCCAGCCCGGGATTCTTCCCTGAACAGTTTTGGATTTTTCTCGATAAACTCTTCGATCCAGCGCTCCAGAAAAGAGTCATTTTCCCTGTCCTTGATATAGATCCAGCCTGCCACAGAAACGATAAAGGCCCCGAGACAGTCAACAATCAGATCCCACATGGTATCGACCAGCCCACTCTTTTGCATATTAAGGCCAAAAACCTGATCCATGGTGAATTCGAAAATTTCCCAGATTGCCCCGATACTGACGGCAAACATGAAGGCAAACAGGGCCATGAAACTGGGATTCAGGTCCAGGTCAATTTCCTTTTTTTCATTGAGCACATAAACCATGAGGAAACCCAGCACTCCCAGCAGGAAAGCAGAACCGGTGTGCAATACTTTGTCCCACCACCAGAAACGGCCGTAATAATCATAAACCTCCCCAAGAAACAGGGACATGAAGACAAAAATGACCGCAAAGGTTTCAAAGATATGCGGAATCTTGACATCGAAGCGGTCGCCCAGCACCACCGGCAGGGTAGTGATTAAAAGAATAAGCAGGATCTCAAAGGCAGACTGATATTGCTGCTGCCAGAACATGGAAATAGCCCCTATTACCAGCGTGACCTTGAGAATAAAGGACAGCCTTCTGTGGATATAATCCGCAAAATCCGAGGCATGAAGTGCTTTTTTTCCAAACAGTGAAAACATGCATCACACTCCCATACGGGCCAACTGACCATTCAATCTGCTTATCTTGTCAAATACCAGTCCTGTGGGCAAACAATGATAGAATATGCCTTACATGGGGCTTTTGAAAAAAAACACAAGCAGTGCAGACACTTATTGAATTTTTTAACTTCAGCCAGGAGTCTCTGCTGTACCTCACGGCCTTTTCAATCCTGACCTTCCTTAGCAGCCTGATTGCACTACCCTGGCTGATCCTGACCATTCCCGCGGACTACTTTGTGGAAAAGGAACGTCACCCGCTGGCCTGGAAGCATGGCGGCATAGCCTTGCGACTCATCATCCTGGTGATCAAGAA
>CAZKJY010000458.1:0-1927 GCA_964553165.1 uncultured Enterobacteriaceae bacterium | reverse complement strand
CCACTTTCGCCTTCCAGGTTTTTGAAAACATCATCAAAACCTTCGGTATCATCTTCCTCTTCAATCGTGCCACCGAGATACTGCAGGATGTGCTCAGGCAGACCGACACGGAAAATGTAGTTGCGGGCATTGAGAATCCCCTGAATCTCCATGATCTTTTGATAGTCACTGGGATTACTGAGAAGAATCACCACCTCTTCCTTACTGCCCGAAACTGGCAACCAGAGGTTGTTGCGTAGATAGGACCGGCCGATGTTTTCCATCAGATCGGTGGGCAGGGTCAGATTGGGGTCGTATTTCATGTAGGGCGTGCGGTAATAAAGTTCAAGCGACTTGCCGATTTCATCGGCCTCAATCTTGTAATCCTCCATCAGCATCTTGGTGATGGTGCCGCCATAGAGGGAAACGCCCTTTTCTATGTCATCCAGATCCTTGCTGCTGATTTTTCCCTGCTGAACCAGGTAGTCATAAGGACCCTGGGTACTCTGGAACTCGGAACGGAACTGTTTTGCCAGCAGGTTGGCGAACATGGTGGCATGCTTCAGATCCTGTTTGCTGAATACATCATCTTCTTTGAGCTTGATGAGCTGGATCACGCCCAGCAGAATGTCATCCTTGATGGGGACCACAAGCATGGACTTGAAAAACAGCCCCTGGGATTCACTGAAGCGTTTGTCCCATTGCAGACGCGGATGGATATCTTCCAGTGCTTTGGCATCATACACGTCGTTGACCAGAATCGGTCGTTGACTGAGAGCCACGTAACCGGCCAGTGAGGTTGGGCTGAAAGGGACACGGATTTCAATATCCTGTCCCTGGTCGGAGCCGATCCCGCCCTTGAAGCTGGCAACAATTTCCTTGCCGTTATCGACACTCTGATAAATGGTGAAGAGTTTGGCTTTAAACAGATCGAGAATACTGCCCTCAATCTGTTTCATGGATTTTTTCAGATTCTTGGAAAACTTGAGGCTTTTATGGATTGTGGTCAGATTGCGGACGAAATCCTCTTCAGAAGGCGAGACTGCCTTCCGGGTTTCGCTGACATCATTTTGCTTGTCTGCAGCCAGGTTACTTTCCATTTTGGATCAAAAGTTTACGCTGTTTTGTTATGCTTTATGTTAACATTTTGCCACTATTGTAAGCATAAGTATCCCACTACGCCATGCTTTTGAGAAATCCACTGCAACGACCCGGCTACCTGTCAAAATTAATTTGGCAATGTCTTGTCGTCTATGGCCTGGGCATGGGTTCAGTCTTCGCATCTTCGTATCCGACACTGAATGATGCTGACAAAGCCTGGATCGGACAGCAGATTTTCAACAATGAATGCGCTGCCCGGATTGCCTGCCTGAGCTCCTGGAACGCTGCTGAGCCTTTTCCATCACTGGGCATTGGCCATTTCATCTGGTACCGGAAGGACCAGCATGACATTTTTGAGGAAAGCTTCCCTGCGCTCATACGCTACTTGGAGTCCCAGGGGATAGAAATTCCGGCGTGGATCATTGCTGCAGAGTATGACGCGCCCTGGGAAAGTCGACAGGCATTCCTTGACCAGCAGCAGGCGCCAGACCTCACACAATTACGCGAGTTGCTGGCCAGTACCATGACGGAGCAAACGGAATTTATCATTCAGCGCTTCGAAGCATCACTCAACAAGCTGCTCGCTGTATCTGCTGCTGATGAAAGTGAGACAATTACGCGGAATTTTTTCGCTGTCGCCAATGCCCACCCTCCCTATGGCTTGTATGCACTGATTGACTATGTCAATTTCAAGGGCGAAGGCATCGTGGCCACTGAACGTTATGCGAATCAGGGATGGGGATTGCTGCAGGTCCTTCAGGGCATGTCAGAACAGACACCGCCGCTTGAGGCCTTTGTCGATTCAGCACGACGCACCCTGCAAACACGGGTAGATAACTCACCGGCA
>CAZKJY010000457.1:0-1930 GCA_964553165.1 uncultured Enterobacteriaceae bacterium | reverse complement strand
CGGCAGCGAGTTTGGCCGTACACCTTTCGCCCAGGGAGATATCAATAATCCTCTGGCTGGTCGGGATCACCATGGCGGTTGTTTCACCTGGTGGTTCGCCGGGGGTGGCGTGAAGCAGGGAATGTCATATGGCCAGACCGATGAGTTTTCCTACAATGTGGTGGAGAACCCCGTCCATATCCATGATCTCAATGCGACCCTGCTGCACATCCTGGGCATTGACCATGAACGGCTGACTTTCCGTTTCCAGGGACGGGATTTTCGCCTCACGGATGTTCACGGTAACGTCGTGCACGATATCTTAAGCTGAAGGAAGTTGTCGAATGTCAGATTTTCTCTTGTTCCTCGGACGTCTCCATGTGCTCGCACTGCATCTGCCCATCGGCATGGTGCTGCTTACCGCGATCGTGCACTGGTTGTCCCGGAATGCCAGGAATAATTCTCTCCAGCAGGTGCTGCCGCTGCTGTGGGGCTGCACTGCCTTCAGTGCCCTGGTCACCGTGATGCTTGGGCTGCTGCATTTCGGGGAAGGGGGCTTCACTGGCCCATCCGCGTCAGCTCACCGGCTCTGGGGAATCGGCTTTGCCGTGGGTACACAGCTGGCCTGGTTCCTCAGCGTGTTCAATATCAACGCCTATCGTAACTGGGGTGGCTGGCTGACACTGGCATTACTCGTTGCCGTCACAGTAACGGGTCACTATGGCGGCAACCTGACCCATGGTTCTACTTACCTGGCGGAATATGCACCGCAGACAATCCGTGACCTGGTTGGCATGGAGGAAAGGCGTCCCGCAGTCACCGATATCACGCAGGCAGATCCCTGGTATGACATCGTCGATCCCATGCTGCAGAGCGGATGCCGCAACTGTCACAATGATGACAAACAGAGTGGGCAGCTCAACCTGTCCACCCTGGATGCCCTGTTGGCGGGGGGTGAGAGTGGTGCAGTGGTGCTGCCAGGGAATGCCGCGGGTAGCGACCTGTATAAACGCATCACCCTGCCGCAGAACCATGAGAATTTCATGCCGGCCGAAGGCAAGACGCCGCTGACAGCAGACCAGGTGGCGATACTCGGCTGGTGGATCGATGCGGGATTACCTGCAGAGACATCTGTTTCAGCGCTGGCTGTCGAAGAAACCACGATGTCACTGCTTGCCATCGAGATGGGGCTGGCACCAGCACCCGTCACTGCCGTTGCTGAGCGTTATGCGCCTGTATCCGGGTCATTGCTCGGCCAGATGATGGCCAGTGGCTGGCTGGTAAGACAGTTATCGCAGGAAAGTAACGGGCTGATCGTCAGTATCAATGCCATCGGCCAGCCGGTAAGCCGTGACATGCTGGCTTTTCTGGCTGATGCCAGTGGGTCGATCGTGGAACTGAACCTGGCCAGTACCGGCATGAACGACGACTTGCTGGCCTTGATCGCAGACATGCCCGTGCTGGAAAACCTGAACCTCAGCAACAATGGCATCACGGATGCAGGGCTTGCTCTGGTCTCGGGATTCTCGAAGCTGGAGACCCTCAACCTCTATGGGAATCCGGCGATCTCCGATGCAGGGCTTGCTTCTCTGGATGGCCTGGAGAACCTTGCGGCTGTTTATCTCTGGGGCACGGCCGTGACAGAAGAAGGGATCGCTTCATTGCAGTCATCGCTGGACGGTATCGATGTGCAGGGTCAGGCCCTGCCGCGCTGAACGCGCATGGTGAAGTCCTGCCATTCCCTGATCAGTCCGTCTTCTATGAGGAAAAGGCCCACGCCTTCCCATTCAAGGTGATCATCAGCGTTGTTTCTATGATAGATATCGATGCGGCGGTTGATGACCACGGGGCCTCGTGCAAACGTTTCCTCAACTATGTAATCGATTTTGTAGGAATCATCGACCCATAATTTCCTCATGTCAGAGGTGGCCTGGTGCCCAGTGACCGGCGG
>CAZKJY010000456.1:0-1960 GCA_964553165.1 uncultured Enterobacteriaceae bacterium | reverse complement strand
GGATTCACTCTGTAGCGGGTTGAAACTGGAGCTTGAAAAATCGGAACCGCTGCTCAGCGGGGAGGTCATGCTGTTGATCTGGGTGGCGCCTAGCTGGCTATCAGGCATCATCACCAGAATCACCAGTGAAGCAAGCAGACCCAGACAGGCCAGCTGGTGCCTGTAGGGTAAGCGTTCTGCTACCAGCTTATGGAATAGCTGTTTAAATAAATCAACAAGATTCATATTCAACTTACAGCATCTTATATAGATTTCACTCTAACCTACTAAAATTGCTTGGGATTTTAGCCTGCAAAATATGATCTGCCAAGTGTTAATTTCGCAAGTTATCAGCCAGCTTTTGCCATTTTTCGGGCTTCGGGACTAAATAGACCTTGTAATTACGGTCCTATCTTGTAAAGTTGCCAGCTTTTGCTGGAACCGGGGCATTATGACTGCAAATCAGGTCAATATTGTTGATGAACTGCGCAATCGCGGTTTATTGTTTCAAACAGCGGGTGAAGAGGCCCTTGAGACACATCTGGCGGAGGCTAGCCGGACAGTTTACTGCGGTTTCGATCCAACTGCTGACAGTTTGCATATCGGTTCCCTGGTGCCTTTGCTTGCGCTGAGACGTTTTCAGCTTGCAGGCCATAAACCGATCGCCGTTGCCGGTGGGGCAACCGGGATGATCGGCGATCCGAGTTTCAAATCCAAAGAGAGACAACTCAATTCAGCCGAAGTGACCCAGGCCTGGACGGCGAGCATTAAAAAGCAGCTGGAACAGTTTATTGATTTCGACTGTGGTGCCAACTCTGCCCTGGTTGTGAACAATCTTGACTGGACCCAGAATCTGGATGTGATCACTTTCCTGCGGGATATCGGTAAACATTTCTCTGTCAATGCCATGATCCAGAAGGAGAGCGTCAAACAGCGTATCGAACGTGAAGGGGAGGGAATTTCTTACACGGAATTTACCTATATGATTCTGCAATCCTATGATTTTGCCGAATTGAACAGGGTCCACAATTGTACCGTTCAGATAGGCGGCAGTGACCAGTGGGGGAATATTACCGGTGGTATAGACCTTACCCGGCGCATGAATCAGCAACAGGTTTACGGCTTGACCCTGCCCCTGGTCACCAAGGCCGATGGCGGAAAATTTGGCAAAACCGAAGAAGGGACCATTTGGCTGGATGCGGCCAGAACCTCCTGTTATGCCTTCTATCAATTCTGGATCAACACAGCCGATGCGGATGTTTACCGATTCCTGAAATATTTCACTTTCCTGGATGTGGCGGAAATTAATGCCATTGAAGCGGCCGATAAAAATGCCCAGGGCAGGCCGGAAGCTCAGGGTATCCTTGCCAGAGAAGTGACACGACTGGTCCATGGCGAGAGCGGGCTGCAGGCAGCCGAGCGGATCTCCAATGCTCTCTTCAGCGGCGAGTTGTCCAGCCTGACAGAAAGTGATTTCGAACAATTGAAGCTGGATGGCATGCCCAGTGTAGCCATCCGTGAGGAGCAGCCCAGTCTGGTAAATGCCCTGGTCAGCAGTGAGGTTCTTGCCAGTTCCAACAAAATGGCACGGGAGTTCATCAGCAACAATGCGGTCAGCGTCAACAGTGAGAAAATAAGTGATCCGGCAGCGACCTTAGACTGGAATTCGGCCTTCTATGGCAAATATTTCGTCCTCAAACGCGGCAAGAAACTGTTCTGCCTGGCTTACCGGGCCTAGAGACGAATCCAAGCTTGTCTGAAATCCGAGTATCTGTATAATGCGCGTTCCCGTTTTTCCGAATTCGGGTCTGTAGCTCAGTTAGTTAGAGCGCACCCCTCAATAACAGATAAGAGGGGTGAGGTCGTAGCCCGACCGATGTAGTAAACACCAAATCATTGAATTTGGGTCTGTAGCTCAGTTGGTTAGAGCGCACCCCTCAATAACAGATAGGCGGGGTGAGGTCGTAGCCCGACCGCTGTA
>CAZKJY010000455.1:0-1962 GCA_964553165.1 uncultured Enterobacteriaceae bacterium | reverse complement strand
GGTATGCATGAATTGTTTAATGGCGTATTGGCTCAAAATTATTTTGCCGATCGCCCTGCCTGTCGTTTCGGAGAAACCTGTCGGGATGAAGACCTGGAAAACATTATTTCCCTGTTACAAAAACACCATCATGAAATTGCTGCCCTGATTCTGGAGCCCATCGTACAGGGAACTGGAGGCATGTGGTTTTACTCTGCAGACTACTTAAGCAGGCTTCGTGAACTCTGTAAGGAGTTTGATGTCCTGTTGATTGCTGATGAAATTGCCACGGGTTTTGGCCGCACTGGTAAGTTCTTTGCCTGCGAATACTCAGCGATTGAGCCGGACATTCTGTGTCTGGGGAAAGCCATGACCGGTGGGTACATGAGTCTGGCAGCAACACTTTGTAATGAAAAAATCAGTGACGGTATTTCTGCCAACGGTGGTGTCTTTATGCACGGACCGACTTTTATGGCAAACCCTCTGGCCTGTGCTACGGCCTGTGCAAGTATCAGACTTTTTCTGGCGCAGGACTGGCAGCAGAAAATCAAGGACATCGAAAACCAACTTCGCAATGAATTGACAGCCTGCTCTGGGCTTGGCTCAGTCGCTGAAGTCCGTGTACTCGGCGCTATCGGCGCTGTGGAAATGAAAGAGCCGGTCAATGTAGAAAAAGCACAACGCTTTTTTGTTGAGCGTGGGGTATGGATTCGTCCTTTTGGCAGCTTGGTCTATATCATGCCTCCCTACATTATTAACCAGGAGCAACTCGGTAGCCTGACCCGGGCAATTGTGGAATTTGCATCACAGTAATTTCCTTCAAACCATCCAGATCGACATTTTTGTGAACTGAATCCCAGAATCCAGCTCAGATAGGACTACTATCGAGACTGCTTTTCCATGCACTCCCCCAAAAGTCTGAGTCTCTGGACTCGATGGAAACAAAGTGAAGCAGCTTTCAACTCCGCCCCCTCGGCGGAGTTTTTTTTATGAATTCCCTGACATCCTTGAATTCATCCTCATCCAGCAGCTCCATCATTGGTTTCATGACAAAATCCCTGTCCAGCATCGCGGGATGCGGCACAACCAGGTGTTCTGTTTCAAGCTGTTGATCCCTGAACAACAACAAATCGAGATCAATGATGCGCGCCTCATTGATGACACCACTGCGAATCCTGCCCAGACTGGTTTCAATTCCCTGTAGCGACTCAAGCAGGGTGTGTGGTGTCTCATCCGGTCTTGGCAAAATGGCGATTACCGCATTGATAAAGTCCGGGGAACCTGGAGGACAATCCAGTGGTTTGGTTTCATGCAGGGAAGACAGCGCAACAGGTTCATCCGTCAGTTTTTCAAGTCGTCTGACAGCCTCCAGGACATTTTCACGCGGACCTCCTAAAACCGAACCGAGATTTGAACCCAGACCGATAAAGGCATAATCCTGAAAATTGGTAATCAGCATAGTTTGGATTGTAGCGCCTTCATCCCAACCTTGACGAGCCTGAGCTCATCTACAGAATTAATTCTGTTCTTAATGTCAGGAAAATTTTTTGATTTTAAAGTTTTGAGAATCTTGTAAAAGCGTAGCGAGCGATGCAAGGTCAAGGCAAAACTTAAATTCGGTGAAGGAATTTATCGTTAACTAAATGACTGAGCCAAATTTAGGTTTTAACGAAGAGATTGCAAGCGCAGTAGCTTTTACCGATGATACTGTGCAGACAGTTCGTGAACTGAATCTATAAAAACTTTTGCGTGGTCTGGATCAACATGCTGATGAATCCCATGGCCCAGATTAAACACGTGTCCGTTGCCGGCACCAAACTGTGCCAGGATACGGGCAACTTCAGCGCGAATGGATTCTGGTTCGGCATAGAGCACGGCTGGGTCCATATTACCCTGCAGCGCCACCTTGTTGCCGATCCGACGTTTTGCTTCGTCAATATTGATCGTCCAGTCAAGCCCCACACAATCCGCTCCACACTCGGC
>CAZKJY010000454.1:0-1963 GCA_964553165.1 uncultured Enterobacteriaceae bacterium | reverse complement strand
TCATCATCTCAAACACGGAGTGACCGCCTTCAAAATGGTGGCGCATGACCAGCCCGTCGGAATCAAACTGGGTCAGGACGCGGTAGACCGTTGCCAGGCCGACATCTTCATCCGCATCACGCAATGCCTTGTAGACATCTTCCGCGCTCATGTGGCGGGATTCCGCGGCCTCGAGGATTTGCATGATCTTGACTCGCGGCAGGGTGACTTTCAGTCCCGCGGCGCGCAGTTCCTGATTTTCTCCAGTCATCTGGTTACTTCCTCTATCTTGAACTTTTCTGGCGAAACCCTATCTATTACTGATGAAGGGTTTTCGGTATTATGCCTGTCCACACAGTTAAGTAAAAGGTAAAGCCACTTGAAAGCAGTTTTTGCACTATTACTGATCATCAGCCTTACGGCCTGTAACAGTACCCTGCGCTTTCCGGGCGTTTACAAGCTGGATATTCCGCAAGGCAACATCATCACCCAGGAACAGGTGGATCAGTTGCGCCCGGGCTTAACCAAACGACAGGTCAATTTCATCCTGGGCACACCCATCATTCAGGATACATTCAATCAGAACCGCTGGGATTATGTGTATAGCTTCCAGCCTGGTGGCGGCGAACGGGTACAGGAACGTATCACAATTTTCTTCGATGATGCCGGTGAGATGACGCACTTTGAAGGCGATTTCACGCAAACACCGGAAAACGATCAATTCGGCCAGACCGCGGCCAACTAAGCCTTCTTACGACCTTTTGCTTTTTCGCGGGCTTTTTGCGCGCGTTCTGCGCGGGCCTGTTTCGGATCAATCAGCAGCGGTCTGTAAAGCTCGACCCTGTCACCCGCCTGCAATTCATACGCCAGCGGCAGGGGCAGATGCCTGCCATCCAGTGGTCGGGAAAAAATCCCCATTTTGACGGTCTGCAGATCAATCTCGGGATGCTCCGTGGTGACGCCGGAGTTCAGGACTACCGCCATGGCCGTGGTGCCCTGCTTCACCGTTACCTGTCGCAGAAACTGTTTATCCGGCAGGGCATAGGCAACTTCCACCTCGATATTGGGGATTTGCCCCATCTGCGCGATGAGGTTTTCCGATTCCTTATCCATCACTCTTATCCGTACAGTTCATCAGCACGTTTACAGACAGCCGTAACCAGCTTTCGGCTTGAGGCTTCAAAGAGTTTTTTCAGCACGGCATCGAGCAGACCACTTTCGAACTCAAAATGCATGTCCAGTGCCGCCTTGCAGGCATCGTTAAGCAGAGGGGTAAAAGTCCAGTGTGCGCGGAATGATTTAAACGGGCCTTCGACCAACTGCATCTGCATGGACAGGGGCGGGTTGAGCGTATTACGTGTGGTGAAGGCATACTGCAGTCCCGCCTTGCCCAGCACCAGCCGGGCGATGACTTCTCCGTCTGCACGCTCCAGCACTTCCGCATCCTGACAGCCCTCCATGAACTGCGGATAGGATTCGATATCATTGATGAGGTCAAACATGGCCTGGGCAGAGTAAGGTAACAAGGCGCTTTGCTGAATGTCCGTCACGCAGGATCCCCAACTGTCTTTGTCGCACTACGGGTTATGGCCTGCCAGTTTACCAGAAACACCGCGTAAACACGGCAAAGGGAAAATAGGCTTTACCCGTGCCTGCCTTTATAATGCGCGCCATGGCCAAAAAACAGAAACACGACGACAGCACGATTGTCGTCAATAAAAAAGCCCGGCACGATTACCATCTCGGCGATACCTTCGAGGCGGGGATGGCGCTTGCCGGCTGGGAAGTCAAAGCCCTGCGTGAAAAAAAGGTCCAACTGGTCGATTCGCATGTCATTATCAAAAATGGTGAAGCCCTGCTGGTCGGCGCCCTGATCAATCCCCTGCCGACAACCAACACCCACACCATTGCCGATCCCACTCGCACCCGCAAACTGCTGCTGCACAAAAAGGAACTGGCGAAAATTTTTTCCAGCGTGAACCAG
>CAZKJY010000453.1:0-1965 GCA_964553165.1 uncultured Enterobacteriaceae bacterium | reverse complement strand
CGGTCTAACGTTTTCTTATAAAAAACATATTCCAATGCTTTTCGATTATTTAGATTCACTTTAAATGATTTATACGAACATAAATGCAACACAATTTCACTTTTTATAGGTTATTAGATATTTCTCACTTTAAATTCAATTAGTTAATTGCCTTCTCGAATTTTTATACTGCCCCTCCTAAGGGGCAGGTTGCAGGTTCGATTCCTGCCGGGGACGCCATTTTCCCTGTAGCAAAAAATATCCGTGCTATTTGTCAGTAGCTACGTCAGTCAGACCGGGAAGCACGGTGATATCGCTGTAATCGGGTTGCGTTTTACAATTCATCATTGTTCTTCTCCAGGGCCCTTCCCTGGGCAGAGAAGAACCGCAAACTACTCTTCCCACTCCCCGACCTGGAAACCCTGTACCTGGGTATCAATGACCCAGACCGAAGTCGACACCGCCAAGGTTATGGCGAACAGAATATCCTTGTTGGCGCCGCCAAAATGCAGGCCATGTGTCCCAGGGGGTGCAGGAAAATAACCAATAAATTCCCCGTTATCAGGATCAATCACCCAGGCCCCGTCATCGGGCGTATAGATGCGACCTTCGGTATCCACCTGCATGCCATCACGACCCGCCCAGGCAAATTGGCGCTGGTTGATGAGTGAACCATCCGGCTGAATATCAAAGGCCACGATGCCGCCTGTTGGCATCGGCGCACCAGCCGGCAGCTGCAGATCAGCCGGTGGCTCAGCACCCGGGAGTCGGCCAGTGACATAAAGCGTGCTGCCATCCGGGCTGATGGTAATGCCATTGCCACCGACATCGCCGTAAGGACCACTGACTTCCCCTTGCGGATTGGCGTAATAGACCCCGCCCATGGTCATGTACATGCCACCTTTTGCATCGGCCACGAGATCATTGAGCACCCCGGGGCCATAACACTCCAGCGGTTCGCCGTTCATGGTGTTGGTGAAAAGCTGTCTGGGCTCCACCTGCCAGATTCCCCGGTTAAGCGCACGCTCACCCACGTAAAGGGTGCCGTCCGGTGTCAGCGCCATGGCCCCCCCGGTATAGGTGTCGGTATAAAGCACCCGCGTCGTTCCATCGAGCCGGATTTCCCAGATCTGGCTGATGTCATTCATGGCCATCAGAATGCCGTTTTCGGTCGCGATGGGACTGTCCGTGTTATTGCCGCTACCCTCCCAGATCATCCGCCACTGTTCCCCACGCTGGATAATGCCGGGAATGCCGGTCACGGGTTCATTGGCAAAAGGGACTGGATCGGCCACCAGACGTCGCATACCACCACTGCCTCCGATGGGCTCAACCGGATTCGAGCAATTGGCAAGGACGAAGGCTTCCCGATTGGGATCCCTTCCGGCCTGCACGCCCTGGGTGCGCTGGAAATCAACGGGCTGTTGCTGCGCAAAACCTGCCACACTGCCAATACCCATCAATGCAGTTATCAATAAGCTGCTCGCTGTCATTTTCATAGGTTCCCCCTGAAAGATGGTTGCCCTGAACAGGCATACCGTTTGTTGTTTTATGAGTTGATCCGATTAAATAAACATTCCACGCTAAAATCCAGCACGACCAGTAAGTCTTCCCCTACGTCTGCTGAACGTCTTGTCAGCATCAGTCGATGACCTGCTGCCACAGCCTAGCCGGTGACAAGTTGCTGAAAGCGTTGTTCCCAGCCACTCACCCAATCCAGCAGTTTGTCCGGCAACATGGGTTTGCCGACAAAAAAGCCCTGGACATAATCGCAGTGCATCTGCGAGATCAGTGTCCAGTCTTCTTTCGTTTCCACACCTTCTGCTACCGAGGTCAATCCGATTTTGTGGGCAATCGCCAGACTGCCCTCAACGATGGCCCGCAGGGAACGATCGTGCGCGGCACCATGAACAAAACCCTGGTCAATTTTAAGTTCAGAGAATGGGACATCCCGCAATTGAGCCAGGCTTGAATAACCGGTACCAA
>CAZKJY010000452.1:0-1972 GCA_964553165.1 uncultured Enterobacteriaceae bacterium | reverse complement strand
CATCCTCAATAGCTTGGGGCACCAAGGCGCTTCGGAGGCCTTTTTTACCGCCAGGGTATACGAAGCGAAGCATGCGGAACGGCTCGGAATGGTGATGTCGGTGGTTGATGATGTCTTCGGACATTGTCAGCAACTGGCAGACGAAATAGCCCAAAACGCACCACTCACGATTCAGGCGGCAAAGCAGTCATTGGTTGCATTGGCTGAAAACAAACAAGACTTCACCTCGGTGATTTCATCCATAGACGCATGTTTTAAAAGTACAGATTATGCGGAAGGCCGGCTGGCTTTCGCACAAAAGCGGTCCCCTCAATTCACCGGCCAATAACTCAAAACAGGAGATTTCACATGAAACTTTTGACATCACTCGTTGGTTTAGCGATTTCAGCAACAACCAGTATGGCGTTAGCCTTAGGGCCCGCGCCGGCACCCCTGAAGGAAAAGGCCACACTGACCATCGGCTACGTTAAGGTAGGCCATCTCTCCCCACTATTAATGGTGGAAGAAGAACTAAAAAAGATGAATATTGAGGTAAAGCGCGCAGAGTTTGTGCGGTACGCCGATGCACGGACAGCAATATTGTCAAACTCAGTTGATATTTCAGCTGTGGGCGCTGGCGACTTGGCGATCGTCGCTGCGCAAGGCAGTAAAAACTTGATCGGTCTGACTGGTGTTGGTAGTTCGCCGAAGTACCTTGTGGTTCGCAAGGGCGCGAACATCGATGACTGGGGCGATATCAACGGCAAGAAGATCGCTATCGCGCCAGGCTCAGCGGTTTGGTTTCAATGGGCAATGACCCTCATCGAGAAAAATATCCCCTACAGCTCGTTCACGCCTGTAAATGTTCAGGGTGGTGGTACCGCCTTCGTACAGGCTATGAAGCGCGGTGATATTGATGCGATGGTCCTTTGGGAGCCCTTTGAGTCTCAGGCTGTTGCTGAGGGCGATGCATACTTTTCTCAAAAGCTTGAATACAGCCAGTCTCGTGCAGTGGGAGCCGAGCTGGGAATGTTGGCTGCATCGGGTGAAGCGATGAGCCAAAAGAAAGAACTGGTCCGTCGCTTTTTGTGGGCGTACCTGAAGGCGGAAGAAACCTTGAGCAAGGATAAGAGTGTCTTCGCAGACGCATACTCAAAGTACACAGGGTTACCGCTGTCCGTGACGAAGGAGTCTGCAAAGGTGATCAAGCTTGGCGGCGTTCTCAACAAGGAGCAGGTGGCACGTTTGGCCGAAGCCGCTTACAAACAGGGCATCATTCAGAAGGATGTCACCAAGGAAGCAGCTGCTTTGTTTGACGACTCAATGGTTGTCGAACTTAAGAAATAAGTAGGTGCACCGACATGACGAACACGTCTTTGGATGCGATCCGCAAGGTAGTGGTTGGCATGTTGGTGCCAGCTCTAGTCCTCATCATCTGGCAATTGGCCGGTAGCCAACAAAACATGGCCGGTATTCTGCCGACGCCTGTTCAGGTGATTGAGGGCTGGCATGGCTGGGTATTTGGGTCTCCAGGATTAGGTCTTAACCCCTATCTTGGGACATGGGTTTCGAACGTACAGTACTCAGCCATGCGAGTTGCGCAGGGCTTTTTGTTAGCTGCCGCGATCGGCGTGCCCCTGGGCTTACTGATCGGATGGAGTCGCTTTGTACAGTCCCTATTTGACCCCCTAATACAGAGCCTTCGGCCAATTCCCATCACCGCTTGGTTGCCCTTTTCGATCGCGCTCTTCGGTATTCGCGATATGGGCGCTATCTTTTTAATATTTTTGGGCGGCTTCTACGCAATTGTTGTAAACACAACTCAGGGTGCAAGGGACGTCGAGAGAAACTTGGTTCGTGCGGCGTTGATGATGGGGGCAAGTAGAAAACAACTTCTCTACCGCGTCGTCTTGCCGTCCTCGATGCCGTCAGTTTTCACGGGGCTTCGTATTGGACTTGGCATTTCTTGGACGGCAGTTATCGTATCCGAAAT
>CAZKJY010000451.1:0-1973 GCA_964553165.1 uncultured Enterobacteriaceae bacterium | reverse complement strand
ATCCAGCTATTTGGTGCCTTCCGTCGTATTTACGACCAGCCCGTTACCCTGTCGGTTTCGGTCAACGCGACCGCCAACGAGGTTAAGTCAGCGCTGGGTAACGCACTTCAGCAGCTTAATCCGGCTTTCAATGATCAGGATCTGCTTGCCAAGTCCGTGCTTGCCGATAACCAGAAGATTTTTGCTTCCGATGAAGCCATAGGCGCGTGCGCCACGCTGGCCATCTTGCCACCCGTGTGCGGAGGCTAGAATGAGCGGCAAAACTCATACCGGCGTTGCGACATCACCGATCTCGGTTGAAGCCTCGGTCAATTTTGTTGCCGATGCGGCCCATGGTGCTGCGGATGTCTTTATCGGCACAGTCCGCAATCACAATCTGGGCAAAGCCGTTAAGGGCGTCTCTTATGATGTATTTGAGGCGCTCACAATCAATACCTTTAACGAGCTCGCATCTGAGTCACGCCAGAAATGGGGTGACGCACTCAATATCTATATCGAACACTTCAAGGGTCGGCTGGACATTGGCGGCACCAGCATCCTGATTGCGGTCAGTTCCCCGCATCGCGACGAATCCTTCAAAGCCTGCCGCTTCATTATCGAACAGATTAAGCACCGGGCGCCCATCTGGAAACAGGAACATTATGTTGATGGGGATAGCGACTGGGTTCAGGGGCATGCACTCTGTTCGCATGGCCCGGTTGATGATGACGAACTGACCGCACATTCCAGCGAAGGCTGCTGTAAACCAGCCTAAGCACCTCACCGCACCCCACTCAGGTCCTACTGGAAGACCGCAGTGCAGCAATAATTTAGCTGTAGGAAATTAGTTTCATGTTATGTAGTATATGGAAACATGAATCAATTTCGCCTACCGGAAAGCCACCCAAACCGCATTCGTCTCAATGACGAATTGCATGCGCGTCCGCCTGTGGCATTGTGGCCCAACGAGCACATACTCTATCTAGCGCTGACGCACACGGAAGGGAAGCGGCTTCAGGAAGAAGTGATCATCCGCGACCTGTGCGACTCGCTCGGCGGTGACGCATGCCCCCTACTCCAGGGAAACAATATCGAGTTTGACGTGGCTGTGAACCCAGCTATCTGCGAAAGTCCGGATAACGCCCTCAGGTTCCGCGTCAAATACGAGCGACATAGCGAATTCTCCTCCTGGTGGTTCTTTCAGCAGACGGCAACCAACGACCCCTACTGCAAACCGACGTTCCACTGCAATCTGGATCAGTGGATCCCCCGTCTTCCGGGGCAACTACTGGTCGCCATGAATATCCGGGTATGTCAGGCAGTTCGAATTCCCTCTGTCCATGAAGTCGCCCCCTACTTCAACGGCCATACGGTCATCGGGAGCCAGATTGCCCATGAAACAGGCGCTGCATTTACCGACTTCCGTATAGATCAGGATGGAAAAACCAAACTGCTGTTTATGAACCGGGACATGGGCTCCCGTCAGGCCGGACGCCAGCTTCAGGGCCTGGTTGAAATTGAAACCTACCGGATGATGGCCTTACTTGCCCTGCCGGAGGCCCAGGCCGCCTTTCCGGTGCTTGCTGCACAAGAACAGGCCATCATTGAGGTCAGTCGTGAACTGGCCGAAGCCCAGGTTGACGCTGGGAGCGCCCAGATCAAAGACCTGGTGCTGCAACAGCAGATTTCTGAAATCTCCTCAGCCATCGAAGCGCTGTCTTCCAGCACACAGTACCGTCTCTCGGCAAGCGATGCCTACTTTCAGCTGGTACAACGTCGGATCGAAGATCTGCGCGAGACCAATCTTTCTGGCATGCAGGGCTTTGGCGAGTTCATGGAGCGTCGACTGTTACCTGCGATGAAGACCTGCAGCACCTTTTCCCACCGGATCAGGGAAACCTCACACCGCGTCTCCCGGATCGGACAATTGCTGCAAACCCGGGTTGAAATCGCCCGCGAGGCCCAGAACTCTCAGCTTCTGGCATCCATGGAAA
>CAZKJY010000450.1:0-1974 GCA_964553165.1 uncultured Enterobacteriaceae bacterium | reverse complement strand
TTCTACACCTGTAATGTCAAGTCCTGCCTTCTTCAGTAGATAACAGAATTCGCCACCACCACTGCCGACATCAAGAATGATACGGGTTCGAGGCAGGTGCTCCCGGATTTGCCAAAATCGTTCGATGGCAATGCGCCCAGCACGCAGAATGTGTTTCGATTTGGGTTCGAAAGTTTTTTTATATTCCAGTCGGTAGTCAGTGCTGTAAAAGTTTCTGGGATCATGCGGCTTAGGGTCAGACCAGACCAATCCACAGACTTTGCAGATCACTGTTCTGAGAAAAGCGCCGCTCCTACTGCGGGTAGATAATACATTTGCCTGTTTAGCACCACAAAGCTGGCAGGGCTGATCCGGAACAATTGCTTGTGTTGTCGTCATTTAATACTGCTCCAGATTAAACAAAGCGACGTCAAAGAGAATCTTAAAAAGTGAATTTAACAGAAATTTCTGGTACGCAAAAGATCGCTGTAACAACCAGAATCAGGGGGCTAAGAAAGGATTTTGGAATATCTGTGAACAGTTGGCGTCGACAAGTTTAAGATGAATTAAGAAGATCGACCAGTGATTGTATTAGGGACGGAAAAGGTAAATTGGCTGGGGTGGCTGGATTCGAACCAACGATGACGGAGTCAGAGTCCGTTGCCTTACCGCTTGGCGACACCCCAGTAGTGCGAAGGGCGCCTATTAGACCAAGCTTGCTCTGGCAGGTCAATCTTGACGAGTGAGTGAGCCTGGTTTTTTATTCGGTAGCGCTGCGGATTTCAGCGATCATCTCAGGGCTGTCCCATTCAAAGGCCCCGATCCAGGATTTGACGATTTCGCCACTTTCATCAACCAGGATGGAACTGGGGACTGCACTGATTCCGTAAGCCCCGAAATAGGGGTTGAGTTTGATGAAGTTTCCCTCGAAACCGCGGTCTTCCAGAAAAAGACTGATGGTATCGAGGCTTTCATCCGAGGCGAGCAGGAAAACATAATTTTCATCTTCCAGCATGGCGGCGGCCCGATTGATGGAGGGAATTTCCTCAATGCAGGGTGCACACCAGGTTGCCCAGAAATTGACGAAGATTTTTTTTCCGGCAAAGACCTGTAGATCCAGCGCACGGTTGTCCAGGGAGCGGTAAGTGGTTGATTCCGGATCGGCTGCAGGGTCCAGATTGGCCAGAATTGCCGGGACCCCATCAGCGGCTGAGGGCTGGGCACTAAGGTCTGTCTGCGGACCAGCACTGTTACCACCACAGGCGCAGAGAAGGGCAAGCAAGCTGAAACTGATCAAAATATTTTTCATGGTTGGCCTTTTGCTGTCGAGTCTGCATGGTAATGAGTTTGCTTGCGGCGAGTCAATAAAGCTGGAAAAGCGGCGGTGTTTCAGTTTGAAATGACTCTGATAAATTCATGGTTATGTCGTTAATTCTGCGACACGCCAAAAAGCGTACGGACCAGCCACCCATTCCAGATGGGTGTCGTTCGACTGCGCACAAAGCAATGCTTTGTAAACGCTTGTCTCACCCATGTACAGGCTCGGCTGGTGACCTCCTGTCACCAGACGGTCACAGAATTAACGACATAACCATGAATCTGACCTGTTCAAACGTGGAAGCTGCCAGAAACCCTATTTTTTACAGGGTTATAGAAAATTGCCCTGCAGGAGACTAGCCATTATGATGTTCAGGTTCATAGAATAATCAGCTTAAAGAATAACGAGATCCTCAAAGGAGATTCCCATGAAAAAATCATTGTTAATGGCGGCGTTGGTATCCGGTCTCGCAGTGCTTCCCGGTTATGCAGCGCTGGAACAGGGTGCCAGTGCTCCAGTCTTTACCGCCCAGGCTTCCCTGGATGGTCAGGAATTCACCTATTCCCTGCAGACTTCACTGAACAACGGACCAACCGTTGTCTATTTTTACCCTTCAGCCTATACCCGTGGCTGTAACATCCAGGCCAAGACCTTCGCCGATAATATGCAGTTATTCC
>CAZKJY010000449.1:0-1979 GCA_964553165.1 uncultured Enterobacteriaceae bacterium | reverse complement strand
GGGCGATGGCTGATAATACCTTGCGGCAGGATTCTGCCAGGTTCTGCATGATGTCTTCTGACATGTCACGACCGACCAGGGTAAATTCCACCTGCCCGGGCACGGTATGCGCGAAGCCCGGTTTCAGTTCGACACTGCCAATGGTCAGACGGCTTTTATCAGTGCCTTCTTCATCAATGATACGGGCAATTTCATGGGCAAAATCAGCCACGCCCATGAAGGCGTCACTGCGCAGATTCATCGGCGCCGTGCCGGCATGATCGGCCTTGCCAATGAAGCGGATCAGCCATTTGAAAACCCCTGAAATTCCCTCGACTACCCCGATGGTCATATTGCTCTGTTCCAGCACCGGTCCCTGCTCAATATGCAATTCAAGAAAACCAATCAGTCTGTCTGGATCCCGGGCCGCATCCAGCGCCAGATGGTAGGGCAACTGGCAGGCAGCCATGGCATCGCGCAGTAATTGACCGTTATGATCCTTGGCCCGTTCCAGCCAGTCCAGTTTCAGATTGCCGGTCAGCGCCTGCGCTCCCAGCATGCCGCCAAAGCGGCCTTCTTCTTCACTGGTGGCAATGACTTCCAGCGCATGTTTCAGCGGAATACTGTTTTCCTTGATGACGCGAACACATTCCAGACCGGCCATGACACCGAGGACTCCGTCAAACATCCCCCCCGCCGGGACAGAATCAAGATGGGAAGCGATAATGAGGGCTTTCTGCTCCGGATTTCCGTAACGACCAATGACATTGCCGGCACCATCCATGTGATGCGCCAGACCCAGTTCAGCGAACTGTCCCTCCAGCCAGAAACGGGCACGCATATCTTCGTCTGAAAACCCCTGGCGATAGATCCCCTGGTCTTCCTGATTGTAGCCGTAGCGACCAACCCGGTAGATATCCTGCTTTACCCGCTCTATATCAACTTTATAGCCTGTCATGACCTGCCTGTCTTTTTAAACTGTCCAGCCCAGTTCCTGGGCTCTGCGTTCTGCCTGTTTCGGCACATCGGTATTGATAAAATGCTCATGCAGGACCTGTATACCCATCAGGTGGTTGATGATGGCGTCCATCTGCACTTTTTCTGCAGCACTGGTTTCCGGTCTGTCATGCCGGGTAAACAGTTCATCCACCCCGTCATAGGACAGCAGACCGGCATCCTCAATGCGCTCCCGGCTCAGGTACTTGTCGGAAAGCTGTTTCATCTGTTGCCACTTGGTTTCATCGGTATGGGCCGGTGGTGCCATAAAGGCGAATTTCTCCCGTTTATAGAGGACTTCAGGCAATATGCCTTTCATCGCTTCTCGCAGCACCCATTTTTCCGTGCGTCCCTTGATGCGGTACTCCGGTGGCAGATTGACGGCCATAGCAGCCAGATGATGATCCAGAAAAGCTGGCCGTGCCTCCATTGAATTGGCCATATCCACCCGGTCGCCACCCCAGGTAAGAATCTGTCCTTCAAGCATGGTTTTACACCAGACATACTGCGCCTTGTCCAGCGCATGGCGTCCTTTCAGCTGGGCTTCATCGAGGGTTGCCGCAATCGCAGCCCCCGGGCTGTACTGCTCCAGTTCACCGGCTATCTCCCGGTTCAGCAGCGCCGGCACATACTCGGCACAGGCCAGCCAGGGCTGCAGACAGCTGGGTGTGAATCCCACCGTAAACAGCAGATCCGGATCTTCGACCTGGTCTTTCGACAGCATGGCGCCGGTGAAGATGGCATTGCTCTCATTCAGCAGAGAGTGCCAGTTGGCTTTTTCTTCACTGCTGAGACTGTCCAGCCCGTGCAGGAACATATCACGCCTGAAAGCCGGATAACCCCCGAATAATTCATCCGAGCCTTCGCCGGTCATGACGACTTTGTAGTTACTCTTGTTGACATGCTGACTCATCAGAAACTTGGCAACACCCAGCGTGTTATAAATCGTTCGTTCTGTATGCCAGAGGGTCTTTTCAAAATGACCATAGAGTTCGTTGCCGGAC
>CAZKJY010000448.1:0-1986 GCA_964553165.1 uncultured Enterobacteriaceae bacterium | reverse complement strand
GCATGATTGAGTTCCAGATTCCTTCTGACAGCGGTCTACAACTGGTTGTACTTGAAAGAGAGAATGATTCACTGACTGGAGAATGGGGTGAAGCTGGTCGAGATGATGCGAATCTTCGTCTAACGCATACTGATTTGATTGTCATTCCTAATGAACAACGGATAACAGCAAGAGGCGATGCTGGTAGTCTTGGCCTGTCAATCATGCTGCCTGAACAAACACCCCCGGTCGCCGGCGTGGTTTTTGTACACGGCTCAGGACCTGAAACTAGGGATGCCAGTCGTTTTGCCGCTATCCGACTGGCTGAATCCGGGATTGCTTCTGCCTTTTTTGATAAACGCGGTACCGGGGAATCTGAGGGTGACTGGCAAACTGCTGACTTTTACGACCTTGCCGCCGATGTGCTTGCAGTGATGGAAGCGCTGGCTAATACAACGGGTTTGCAAGCGCGCCAGATTGGACTGATAGGCACAAGTCAGGGAGGCTGGGTTGCCCCACTTGCAGCAAGTATAAGTGGCGAATTGGGATTTCTGATAACCATTTCAGGCCCGGCAACAACGCCCAGAGAGGAAGGTCACTGGAATGTTGTCAGAGAACTGCGGCTGGCTGGTTTTGATCAAGACACCATTGCAGAGGCAGATGCCTTGATGGATCTCTGGGATGAGGGCATTTTACGGAATGGCGACTTCAGCGAATACCTGCAGGCCCAGAATGCTGTCAGCAATGAAGACTGGTTTGTACAGTCTGGTCTTGATAACTACATGACTACAGTTCTGCCTGACTGGTTTATCCCCTGGTACGTACCCGTCATGAATTTCGACCCCGTGCCCATATTGCAGAATTTATCAGCCCCGATGCTTGCCATCCTGGGTGATCAGGATGAGGAACAGCCCTGGACAGAACTGCTGTGATACTTGAAGAACCTTCCGAGGAAGGCAAAGATATTAGCGTGCATATCTATGAAGATACTAACCATGCTATGAGACTGCTGAATCTGTCGGGAGAACCACCACGATGGCCCGGACGACCGGTAGATTTTTATGAACGGCAGACTGCCTTCATCCTAAACGCAGTAAATTGAAGCTAAGCTAATCGAAGGTTCAGCAACCTGGTTGAGCCAAAGTCAGGCTCAACCAGCTGCTAACCTACCTCAGTCTGAACTGTCCTCATCAGACTCGAATTCACCGCCGATGTTGTCAATCGTATTGCTTATGAACTCGGTCGCACAATCTGTGCAGGAAGTAGTTGCCTCACCGGCAGAACCCGCCCTTTCAGACTCATCATCACTACTGAATACGTCAGATATTCCGTTCGAGATACTTTCCGCGCAAGTGTTACGTACATCCTCAAATTCTGGACATTGCTGGGCAAGCACGTTTCCGCTGAACAGCAATATTGAAACAGCAAACAAGGAAAGCAATTTGTTTTTCATATATCACTCCAACTGTTAAGAATTATTACTACTGCTTAAGCATAATATCCCAGATGATGGGAATAAAGAAAGACACCTGGTTTAGCTTTGAAGAAGTCAATCATTTATTGACTGAAGTACTCCCCTAAGTGATATTCCGATGCCATAAAAAATAACAGTTCGAGGCAAAGCCGAAATTTATTAAGGGATTTTACAAACTAGTAAATGACCGAAATGAATTTCGGCTTTAACGATGCTTTGTCGAGCGCAACAGCCTTAAAATTCTGGCGTGATGAGCGCAGGCTAGACGAGGCGAAACTGAAAATTTGATGAAGGCGCTTACAGTTAGTAAGCAACTGAATTAAATTTTAGTTTCAACGAAGTATAGGCAAGCGCAATAGCCAGAAAATTATTTTTTGAGGCGATAGCCAGTCTTAAAGATATAAAATATCCCCGTCATGCACGCCAACAGGAAAAACCCCGTCATGCCCAGACAGACAAACAGGTTCACATCGGAGATTTCATAGAAACTCCAGCGGAAGCCGCTGACGAGATAGACCACGGGGTTGAACAAG
>CAZKJY010000447.1:0-1994 GCA_964553165.1 uncultured Enterobacteriaceae bacterium | reverse complement strand
CTTTATGTTTTGAATGTGCCTGCAATATCACTTTCATTTTGCTGCTCGATAGTATTTGCCTTATTCGGTACTTCAGCTGCTCTGGCCGCTGATGCAAGTGATAATTTTTATAATACAGTAAAAGATAAACTTGCCAGGGGTGAACAGGTAGTAGGCGGCACGGTTAGCACAGCTGATATAAATATCTATTGCGCCATGGCCAATGCAGGCTTTGATTTTCTGTGGATTGAAATGCAGCACAGCCCACTGACCTTTCAGGAAGTTGCCACCATGATAAGGGTGTGTCCCGGTCCGGCCATTCCCTTTATTCGTGTCCCTGATGCCACCGAAGGAGATATCCAGAAAGCAGTGGATATTGGGGCCCTGGGTATCATTGTGCCCATGGTCGATACCGTTGAGAAAATCGAAAATGCCATCACGTTTGCCAAATATCCACCGATCGGCAAACGCAGTCAGGGTGGTGGTCAATATGGCGCTTTATGGGGCAGAAACTATCGCCAGACAGCCAATGACAACATCATGATTGTTGCCATGATCGAAAATCCAGCGGGTGTCGAGATTGTTGAGCAGATCGCCAACCTTGATCATGTGGATGTGGTTTTTGTGGCCAGTACTGACCTGGGTAGTTTCAGCGGCCTCCGCCAGGGAGATGCTGGTTATGAAGCTCTGGTCTCAAGGATCAGGAATGCCACTTTGAATGCAGGCAAATATGTGGCGGGTCCGCTGGCCTGGAAAGCGACGCGTCAGGGTTATAGTTTCTTTCAGGGGCCACCAGAATCAGTACTCATTAGAGACGGTGCCGGCCTGGCACTGGAAGGCAGTGCAGAAGAGGGTTTGCCCGCCGGGGTAGCGCCTATTGAGGGATCTGAAGCAATCAGATAGGGCGCTTAGATCAAGCTTAATACGCCAGCCAGTTGCTTCGCTGCTGTACGCACTTACGACAAGAACACAAGCTTAGTGTTCCGCCGCCAGCGCTTCCAGAAACAGAGTCTGGGATTCCTCCACTTTGCCCTTGAAGCCTTCAGGATCAACAAAAGTGTCCGGGTTATATGCCTGACCAGGCTGCCATTTTTGATTCCGGTTGTTCTGTTCTGGGCGAATGCTCCCATTAAAAAGCTCAAGGTGATTAACATCAGGCTTATTGTTCTTGTCATGGCCATAGTGTTTTCTCCGGTTTAATTAGCAGCTTGAATTAATGCGTTCTTGAACCAAAGTGCGGCAGGTCCTCGCCAAGTTCTACCGCACCCAGATCCGGGGCCCGGCCATTGAAGCCGTCATTCACGCCCGGCAAGACCATCCCAGCATCCACGGCAGAAGCGCCGCGCTGTAGTCGGTAATCAATCATGTCAACCGGATACACTGTGTACAACGGTGCATTCGGGTCCGGCATTGTCACATTCCTGAAAATCGAAGGGTCAATCAGAATACTGTGCGTGTCCTGACCGGTGGCCTGACTGAATGCCTCCAGTGAATCATAGTTGCGCGGCACCAGCGCATCGAGTGCATAGTCAGCATCACGGTCAAAGGGTGGTGAATACCACATGAAAGGCGGGGTAGTCCGGTTTTCATTGATATAGAAACCGTTATAGTCGCTCGAGGAATAATTGGTCAGCGTCGGAATGCCCATCACTGGCGCGTCGTATTGCCCGAGTACCAGGTTGTTTCTGAACTCCAGGTTGGCGGCCTCATTGGTCATCCCCGGCGCCATGTTGGAGAAAAACGTGTTGTGGTAGTAAACGCCACCGGCAGGCCGCTGGGAAAACTTGATGGCCCCGGATGCCGGCGAGTTATAGACCATGTTGCGAATGAAATAGGCCGGACCGCCTCCCAGGGGCTGCAGGCTGTATGCCTGCAGGGCAGAGTTGAAGCAGCGGTTGCGCATCACGCGGACGTTGTAAAAGGCCCCGTCGGCTTCAATGCAGTTGTCATGCACATTGAAGATGTCGTTGTTGTAAATATCAATGGAAACCGGAATCAGCTCACGCGGGGTATTG
>CAZKJY010000446.1:0-1996 GCA_964553165.1 uncultured Enterobacteriaceae bacterium | reverse complement strand
TAATAGTCGTCGACTTTTTCGCACTTCAGATTCGGCATGTGCACCGGGTCCATTTTCGGGGGGGCGGCTTCGCCGTTACGCAGGAGTTTGCGGGTGTTTTTACAGGTCTCACTGGTACAGCCGAAATATTTGCCGAAACGGCCGTTTTTGAGCTGCATCTCTGCGCCGCATTTGTCGCATTCCAGCACTGGGCCGTCATAGCCTTTCAGTTTGAATTTGCCCGTCTCGACTTCGTAACCAGGACATTCCGGGTTGTTGCCGCAGACGTGCAGCTTGCGTTCTTCGTCAATCAGGTAGGAATCCATCGCGGTGTCGCAGATTTTGCAACGGTGCTTTTTCATCAACAGACGCGATTCGGCCTCATCATCGGCATCCACGGAGATGGCTTCATCGCCCGGGGTCAGGTTGATGGTTTTCTTGCAGCGTTCCTTGGGCGGCAGGTTGTAACCTGAGCAGCCCAGAAAGACACCGGTGCTGGCGGTACGAATCTGCATGTGACGACCACACTCCGGACAGGAGATATTGGTGTCGGTAGGCCGGTTCTGGCGCATGCCATCCTCATCCGAGCGGGCCTTGTCCAGCTGCTCGTTGAAACTGGCATAGAAGTCGTCGAGCAGCCGAATCCAGTCTTTCTTGCCTTCCGCAATATCATCCAGACGGTCTTCCATCTGCGCGGTAAAACCGTAATCGAGCAGATCAGAGAAATTTTCCTGCAGGCGCTCGGTGACAATATCCCCCATCTTCTGGGCGTAGAAACGCCGGTTTTCCAGTTTGACGTAGCCGCGGTCCTGGATCGTCGAAATGATGGAGGCGTAGGTGGAAGGCCTGCCGATTTCCTTTTTCTCCAGTTCCTTGACCAGAGAGGCTTCGGTATACCGGGGCGGCGGCTTGGTGAAATGCTGTTTCGGCTGCAGTTCTTTTAACTGCAGCACTTCGCCGACCTGAATATCCGGCAGTTCAATATCTTCATCCTTGCCTGCTATTGGTAGTACGCGGGTATAACCGTCAAATTCGAGGATGCGTCCCTTGATGCGCAGGTCATACTCCCCCGCCTTCACGTCAATGTTACTGCTTTTATAGCGTGCCGGGGTCATCTGACAGGCGACGAACTGCTGCCAGATCAGGTTGTATAGCCGCACGGCATCACGATCCAGACCATCCAGCACGGGGGCATTCTCGGTGACCTGCACGGATGAGGGCCGGATGGCCTCATGCGCTTCCTGGGCCCCTGCCTTGCTGCTGTAGACGTTGGGATTGTCAGGTAAATATTTGTCGCCAAACTTGCTCTTGATGTAATCACGACAGGAAGCCACCGCATCAGCACTCAGGTGCGTGGAATCGGTACGCATATAGGTAATGTGCCCCGCTTCATACAGACGCTGTGCCAGCATCATGGTTTTCTTGACACTGAAACCAAGCCGGCCAGAAGCTGCCTGCTGCAGGGTGGAGGTAATAAAAGGCGCTTTCGGTTTGGATGAGGTCGGTTTGTCTTCCCGGTTGACGACCTTGAAGGCTTCACCCTGCAGTGCATCGACCGCAAGCTGGGTAGTGGCCTCATCTCCCGGTCTGAATTCCTTGCCCTGCTTTTTGGTGACCTGGAATTTAAGCAGATTGTCCCTGTCATTGGTCTGATACAGGTCTGCATACAGTTCCCAGAATTCTTCGGGAATAAAAGCCCTGATCTCTTTTTCACGCTCAACAATCAGACGCACGGCTACCGACTGCACACGACCGGCTGACAGTCCCCGTGCAATTTTTTCCCACAAGAGTGGCGAGAGCATGAAACCGACTATCCGGTCCAGAAAGCGTCTTGCCTGCTGGGCTTCGACCCGTTTCATGTCGAGTTTGCCGGGTTCGGCGAAGGCAGCCTCAATGGCTTTCTTGGTGATTTCGTTGAACACCACGCGCTGATAGCGCTCGGGATCACCCCCGATGGCCTGCTGCAGATGCCAGGCGATGGCCTCCCCTTCGCGGTCAAGGTCAGTCGCCAGATAGA
>CAZKJY010000445.1:0-2001 GCA_964553165.1 uncultured Enterobacteriaceae bacterium | reverse complement strand
CTGGAAAGCCTGGATCCTTCCCGCATCTATTTTACGCAGGCGGATGTAGATGAATTTGAAGAGTACCGCTTTGAGCTGGATGATCTCCTGCGAGCCGGCAATGTGGAAGCGGGTTTTGAGATGTATAACCGTTACCAGCAGCGTGTGATTGAGCGCATGGTCTACTCACTGAAACGTATAGAAGAAGACAGCACGCCCTTTGATTTCACACTTGATGAAAGCATGACCATTGATCGTTCTGAAGAGCCCTGGCCTGCCTCGCATGATGAACTGGAAGATCTGTGGCGTAAACGCGTCAAGAGCAATGTGCTGAGTGCCTTGCTTGCAGATGAAGAGACCACGGTGGAAGCCGTACTGGAAGATCTGAGTGAACGCTATCGTTCACAGTTAAGCCAGTTGCTGAAGAATGATCAGCGTGAAGTTTATCAGTTATACATGGATACCCTGACCATGACAGTGGATCCGCACACGCAGTACTACCTGCCGCAGGCTGCTGAAAATTTCAACATGAACATGAGTCTGCAGCTGCAGGGTATCGGTGCGGTGCTGACCACAGAAAATGAATACACCAAGGTGGTGGAAATCGTCGTTGGAGGCCCTGCTGACCTTGCCGGCGACTTGCAGCCAAATGACCGCATAACTGCCGTTGCCCAGGGTGACGGCGAATTTGTGGATGTCATCGGCTGGCGCGTTGATGATGTCGTGCAGCTGATTCGCGGCGAGAAAGGTTCAGTAGTGCGTCTGAATGTGATCCCCAACAACGCCGAATCGGATTTTGAGCAGCGCGTTGTCAGTATTACACGTGACACGGTGCAGCTGGAAAGCCAGTCCGCCAAGAGTGAAATCATTCATGTCGATCGTGATGGCGAAAGCTACAAGATCGGGGTCATTGAGCTGCCCACCTTCTACATAGATTTTGCTGCCCTGCAGAACCGTGATCCAAACTATCGCAGCAGTACCCGTGACGTACGAAACCTGCTGGAAGAGCTGAAAGCCCAGGATGTTGATGCTGTGGTTATGGATCTCAGGAATAACGGTGGCGGCTCATTGAGTGAAGCCAATTCGCTGGTCGGTCTGTTTATTGATCGGGGTCCGACTGTTCAGGTGATGGATGCCGATAATCGCAACATCGTCCAGGGCGATTCCGATCCCGGTCTGGTGTACGACGGCCCTCTGGCGGTACTGGTTAATCGACTCAGTGCTTCTGCTTCGGAAATTTTTGCCGGTGCGATACAGGACTACCAGCGTGGTGTGATTCTGGGTAGCCAGACTTTTGGTAAAGGTACGGTGCAGGAACTGATTCCGCTGGGGGATGGTCAGCTTAAAATCACCCGCGCGAAATTTTACAGAATCTCTGGAGAAAGCACGCAGTTCCGTGGCGTATTGCCTGATGTGGATTTCCCCGATATCTACGATGTCTCGGAAGAAATTGGCGAGGAAGCGCTGGACTCTGCCCTGCCCTGGGACACCATTGAAACCACCAGTTTCTATCGTCCATTTACTGACCTCAGTCCTTACCTGCCAACGCTGGTAAGCCGTCATGAAGCACGCATGCAAAATGATCCTGACTTCAATTTTATCAATGCACAGATTCAGCGCGCGCTGGAGAATCAGGCCGATAACAGTGTCAGCCTGAACCGCGACACGCTGCTGGCAGAACGGGCTGAAAATGACGCCTGGCGCCTGGGCATTGAAAATGCCCGTCGTCTAGCCAAGGGTGAAGAACCGTATGCCTCTATCGAAGAGATGAATGGTTCTGATGAAGAGGAAGCAGTCGCTGTCAATGCTCCCGGCATTGATGACGAGGCCGAAGCCGAAGAGGAAGACATGGATCCCTACATCCGTGAGAGCGGCAATGTGCTGGTGGATCTGATTGAGCTGCAGAGCAGCAATGTATTCACTTTTGCGGAGAGCAGTAATCTCTGATTTGAGATGATATTGCAGGGAAAATGGCGGAGGAGGAGAGATTCGAACTCTCGATAGGCTATTAACCTATGCCGG
>CAZKJY010000444.1:0-2004 GCA_964553165.1 uncultured Enterobacteriaceae bacterium | reverse complement strand
AAATGGTATTAAGCATGTTTGTACTCCGCTGGAGCTAGTTGAACATGCGCCCATAATTCAGTTTTTTTCGGGTATAGAATAGATAGGTAGGTTCCAAAAACTTGCCTACTAAAATCGTCTTACTGGTAGAGGGTTATTGCTAGCATAAGAAGCTATCAGCACACTTTGAGATTTTTATTCTCTTCAAATCAAGTAGTTAACAGGTGACTAACTAGGGGTCTTAGTAGCCCCTCCCCTGGTATTCCAATTGGCTACTTTGCTGCATTCTTGAATAGCCTGCTCAATTGGCTTTCCCTCATCATTTGTTAATCCATATTCAGATGCATGCTCCCTTAACCATTTATCCAGAGCCTGTTTAGGGCTTCTTTTGCCTGCGTCAGTAACTGCTTGCCATGCTCTATATGCAGCAGCTAATTTGGGCGTATATCTAGGATGCATCGGATCAAGAAAATCCATAGTTTCTATCGGTTCAGGAAAAAAGAATCCGCTTTTTATGCCTTTTAGACTTAACCATGTTTTAAGTGAATTAACCCGAACCTTAGATTCATACAAATCAAGACTGCCATCAATAGGTAAAGGGTCTGCATCAAAAAAGATCTCAAATCTTGGGATCAAAATACCCTCTATTGATCGACTATATAAATTTCTAAGATCCTCATGATCGTCTAGATTAAAAGGTTCTGTTTCAAAATCCGATATACTTGTGACCGCTTTTTCGTACTGGGTAAAGTTCCTCAAAGCATGGGTTATAGCTGTTTTTGCTGCCTCATATCCATCTGGACGATTATCGAACTCCCATTGCTCAACTTCCTTAGCAAATTTGGGAGCCTCACCCACAACTAATAACGCAGCCTGAACAATATTCAGCTCTTCACAAAGTCGCCAATAGTCTAGTTCTTCCATAACGGGTACCTAATCAATACCAAACGCGGGTAAAGTGCACGCAATCTTATTGGTTTCCAGGCTAACAGCAATAACCCTTAGCAACAGCTCTAGCGTGTATTTGGCTTTTTTTCTATGTTTCACCATCTAAAGGAGCTTTTATGTCTTTAACTGCCAAACTTAAGCTTGTAGCAAGCAAGCGTGAACGTAACCTTAGCCCAATTATGTTGCGTAGGGTTTTACCCCGTTTCCACGGACAGTTTAGTTAAGTTTGCTTGATTACTTTTTCGTCGTTCCAGCTTACGTCTTTTAGCCGGATTGTAGAAGCGCTCGATATAGTCGAACACATCTGTACGGGCCTCTGATCGGGTCAGGTATTTTCTCCGGTTACATTTCTCGCGTTTCATCTGGCCAAAGAAGCTCTCCGCTGACGAGTTATCGGCACAGGTACCCACCGCACTCATACTGCAGACCAGGTTATGTCCCTTCAGGAACCGTTGATATTCACCACTGGTGAACTGACAGCCTCGATCTGAGTGCAAAATGACAGGCTCTCGACCTGAACGTTGCCACAAGGCCATCAACACGGCCTGAACCACCATTTCCTTGGTCTGACGTGAACCCATCGACCAACCTATGATCGACCCACAGAACAGATCCTTGACGATGCACAGATATAAGAAGGGGATATAGGTAATGTCAGTTACCCACTTCTGATTGGGCTGGTCGGCTGTAAAGTCACGCTCCAGTTCATTGATAATGGTTGTTGGACGAGCAGTCGAGCCCTTCTTGCGCCACCGACGCTTCTGTGGAATACCTTGCAGCCCTTCCAGTCGCATCAAGCGAGCCACCCGGTTTACCCCGCACACTTGCCCCTGGTAATTGAGCTCATCACAAATACGCGGCGCACCCATGGTGCCATCACTGAGCTCATGCTGTTCACGGATATGTCCTAACAGGGCTTCATTGGCCTGCTTACGGGAACTGGGCGCTCTGTCACGCCAGTCATAATAGCCACTCGCCGATACCTTCAGTGACCGGCACATCATACGTACCGGGAAGGCGTCGCGACAACGTTCAATCGTGTGATATCTCACTTCGATTCTTTGGCGAAGAACGTCG
>CAZKJY010000443.1:0-2006 GCA_964553165.1 uncultured Enterobacteriaceae bacterium | reverse complement strand
ATCCGCTGTATATCCTCTACACTTCCGGGACAACCGGTAAACCCAAAGGAGTGGTGCGGGACAACGGTGGGCATGCAGTCGCGATGTGCTACAGCATGGATGTTGTCTATAACGTCGAACCCGGTGATGTTTACTGGGCCGCGTCTGATGTGGGCTGGGTGGTAGGCCATTCCTACATTGTCTACGCTCCCCTCCTGACTGGCTGCACCACGATTCTGTATGAAGGCAAACCGGTCAGGACCCCTGACTCCGGTGCTTTCTGGCGAGTCTGTGCTGAACACGGCGTAAAGACCATGTTCACGGCACCCACTGCATTTCGGGCAGTGCGCAAGGAAGACCCTGAAGCTGAAAACCTGAAGCAATACGATCTGTCGAAACTGGAGCGTATTTACCTGGCTGGGGAACGACTGGACCCCCCCACTTACGAGTGGCTGAAGGAGAAAACCAAGCTGCCCGTGATTGACCACTGGTGGCAGACAGAAACTGCCTGGGCTATTGCCGGAAATCCTATAGGTCTTGAACCCATGCCAACCAAGCCTGGTTCAGCGACGGTGCCGATGCCGGGCTACCAGGTACATATTCTCAATGAAGCCGGTGAACCGGTGAGTGGCGGTGAAAAAGGTAATATCGCCATTAAGCTGCCCCTGCCTCCGGGCACGCTGGCCACTATCTGGGGCAATCACCCACGATTTGAAGCAGGCTATCTAAACACCTATCCAGGCTATTACCTGACCGGTGATGAAGGCTACTTGGATGAGGATAATTATCTCTTTGTCATGGGTCGCTGTGACGATGTCATCAACGTCGCTGGCCACCGCCTGTCCACCGGTCAAATGGAAGAAATTGTCGGATCTCACCCGGCGGTCGCAGAATGTGCCGTGATCGGTATTAGCGATAACCTTAAAGGACAACTGCCTCTGGGCTTGGTGGTTCTCAAGGATGGCGCATCCCTTGGCAAGGACGATCTCGCCGCAGAGCTGAAACAAATGGTGCGTGCGAAAATTGGAGCCGTGGGTTGCTACGATCAGTCATTGATTGTGCAAAGACTTCCCAAGACCCGCTCTGGAAAAATTCTGCGTCGCACCATGCGTCAGATTGCCGATGGCGAGCCCTTCAACGTGCCCTCGACCATCGATGATCCCGCAATACTGGATGAAATTTCCCAGGCGATGAAAACCGCGGGAAGACCTTCTGCCTAAACAACCTCTTTACGCTTTCTCCATTCCAGCAATCCTTCCCGGTGGCCACAACCACCGGTTTTTTTTGCCTGCGGATTGGGCCTCGAAACTTCAGGCCGCCTGGACGGGAATGGTATTGTCAGACCGCTCTACGGTATTGTCGGCATTCAGATAAACTAGGCGGGGTTTGTACTTAGCCAGCTCTTCCTCGGAATATTGGGCATAGGTAGCGATGATCACCCGGTCACCCACCTGGCATTTGCGTGCGGCTGCACCGTTCATGGAAATAATGCCTGAGCCAGGCTCGCCGCGAATAATATAAGTAGTAAAACGCTCACCATTATTGACGTTGTAGATGTCAATCTGCTCAAACTCCCGCAGACCTGCCAATTCCAGTAAGTTGGCATCAATGGCACAGGACCCGTCATACCAAAGTTCGGCATGGGTAACGCTGGCCATATGCAATTTGCCTTTCAGCATGGTGCTCAACATGATGGTATTCCTCTACGTTAGGGAAATATTGTCAATCAGTCGTGCATGGGAGGTGTACATTGCCCCCAGCACCGTAATCTGTTGGTCATCTTCCGCGGCAAGTTCCAATGTCTTGCTATTACACACTGTCACGTAGTCCACTTTGAAACCCGCCTGTTCAATCTGGCTTTTCGCCTCCGCCTCCAGTGCCGGAAAATCCCTGTTGCCTGCCTCTATCTGGGTAACAACCCAACTCAGGCTGCGGTTGAGTTGGTTGCAGCGGGGACGCTCTTCTGCCGTCAGGTAACCGTTGCGGGAACTCATGGCCAGTCCATCCGCCTCACGATGAATGGGAGC
>CAZKJY010000442.1:0-2009 GCA_964553165.1 uncultured Enterobacteriaceae bacterium | reverse complement strand
TGTTTCATGTGGGTGGCGAAGAAAAAATGGCACCTGCCTACTTCGAGAATGGATTGCCTCGGGTCAAGGACTTTCACGGTGGAGATGAAAATTTCACCGCAGCAAGTTTTATGACCATTCCTCTCGCACTCTGGCAAACCATGTCCATGCTGGTCATTGATGGTGTGTGCGATCGGTTTCCGCAACTTAAATTTGGCGCAATAGAACTGGGCGCTTCCTGGGTGCCCAGCTGGATGCGCTTCCTGGATGCGGGCTTTGACGCTTTTCGCAAGGGCGAGGAACGATTGCAGAAGCTCAAATCTCGACCCAGTGAGATTTTGCAGCGTCAGTTCCGAGTCACGCCTTATCCACATGAAGATACAGGTTGGATTATCAATAACACCAGTGAAGATATGTGTTTGTTTTCCTCAGATTTCCCGCATGTTGAGGGCGGTAGAAATCCGCTAAAACGCTTCAACGATAGCCTGGAGGGCGTGTCTGAGGTAGCCAAGGGCAAATTCTACCGAGATAATTTCATCGACCTGATGGGCAATGGCCTGGCTAAAGACCTTCATGACCATCCGAGCTGCAGGCGAGCTTGAGCTGCAGTGACCTTTCGGGCGAGCGAAACAGGCCGGAATCTATTCAATCGGAGATTTAAATCCGGCCGGTTTAAGCGTCAGCACTGAGCATGCCACGGAATCAAGAACTTTTTCTGCGGTATTGCCGATGAAAAATCCTGGGACACCCGTTCTTGATACAGTGCCCATTACCAGCAGATCAATTTTTTTGTCTTTGACATAACGCGGAATCACGTGCTCGGCACTACCCTTCTCAAGATGCGGCGTAATGGCGTGGTGCGCCGGTAGATCACTGACGCCATGAATCAAAGTCTTTAAACTGGTCTGGCTCTTTTCTTTGACCATGTTCATCATTTTGGCGTATTCCGCAGGGGTAAATAGCGTTTTCAGGTGCGGTTCAAACTCAGGATGCCAAACGTTAAGTACATGCAGTTCGGCGTTTTCTCGATCTGCCAGGTGGGCAGCAAGATTAAGCAGGTGTGTGGCCAATTGCTGTGCCTCAGGCTTTTCAGTCAAATCCACTGACGCAAGGATTTTATCAATGCGTTTCTTGCGGCTGGGTTTGATAATCCATACAGGACAGGGACACTTGCGCAGTAAGCTGATATCCGTATTACCGAACAGTTTGGCGGCCACGGCATTGTGTTTGTTGGCAGATTTGACCAAGAGGTCGAAATGCTTTTTGATGACGGTTTGGATTACGGCAAGATAATTTTTGCCAGCGACAACCTGGACCTTGATCGGCTGACCATTCGTTTCGAGGCCCAATTCGTCGATCATTGACTTAAGTGCTGTCTTGCGCTCCCTGATCAGTGCTTGTTGAAGCTTTTTTAGCGTCGGCTTCAATCTCACGTCGTTTGAGTCCACCTCGGCAACGACGTCCATGACAACGAGGGCTGCTTGATTATGCTGTGCGAGTTCTGCCGCGCGCTGAAGGGCATAGCTTTCACCCTTGGCGCCGTCTGCAAAGAAAAGTATGCGCTTGAATAGGTTCATCTTGAATCGTTCCTTGGAAAATCTTTGAGGACATGGGTAAAAGCTTCCAGCAAGGCAACGGATGCTCTGCCCGTATGCATATACTCGCCGGGACCTACGTCGTGAATTCGGTGAAGTTGCCCCGACCAGATAATCGGTGCCTTGCCGGACTCTCTTATCTCGATAATGATCTTTGCCAAAAATCGCAAAGAATCTCCCGAGGCGACACGTTCTGCAAAGTCGTCACTGGTCTCGTCAATGCTGAAATTTTCCTGTTCATACCTGAGTACGATGGCCAGGTCAGCCGCATCTTCATTGAGGTCCAGCCCGTGACTCGCGAGTGCGACGCTGAAGTTGCTCACCATGATAGGACCCAGAAAGGCTGGCATATCGCGGGTCGATACCGAGAAGGTCTCGTATTGACCTGTAGCGCAGCAAGTTAAGACGCGAGTGCCGATGCCTGCGACATGGGTT
>CAZKJY010000441.1:0-2035 GCA_964553165.1 uncultured Enterobacteriaceae bacterium | reverse complement strand
CTGGGCATGTGATCAATCTGTGTCACTGTGTGTAAAAACAAGCACAAGATATGGTTGTAGAGAGTCTCCAAAAGCACAATATCATGTTGTCTGTTTTTAAATTTCGCTCGTAACTCCTTATTTTTAAAGGGTTTTTCCACGTGAAACATGAATTAAGACGGGCTTTAGCTTAAGCAGCTAAGTCTTTGTAAAATTGGCGTTTTCATGTCTGACTCAAGGAAGGTACAATAGGCGCCTCTCAATCAGGCCCGGTGGGTAATAATCAGTGCTAACAGTCGAAAAGCTCCCTCAGTTGGCTGCAGAGTATGCAGACAGGCACCCGAAAGAGATTCTGGCCCTTGCTTTCGAGTCCCTGTCGCGTATTGCCGTTTCCTTTTCTGGTGCCGAAGACGTAGTGCTCATCGACCTCGCACGCAAAGTAAACCGGGATCTGCAGGTCTTCACCCTGGATACTGGCCGCCTGCATCCCGAGACCTACCGTTTTATCGACCAGGTCCGCGAGCACTATCAGCTCACGATTGATGTGCTCTCCCCTGATGCCACCGTGCTTGAGGCCTATGTGCGTGAAAAAGGCCTGTTTGATTTCTACAAAACCGACCATCATGAATGCTGTGGCATCCGCAAGATCGCGCCTCTGAAGCGAAAACTGGCCGGTCTGGATGGCTGGATTACCGGACAACGGCGTGATCAGAGCCCGAGTACCCGCCATGCCGTGGCCGTGTTTGAAAATGACACCAGCTTTGCGGCTCCTGGCAACACCCTCATCAAGATCAATCCGCTGGCCAACTGGACTTCAGCTCAGGTCTGGGAATACATTCGCATGTTTGATGTCCCCTACAATCCCCTGCATGAACGCGGCTATATCAGCATTGGCTGTGAACCCTGCACACGCCCGGTCAACCCAGGCCAGCATGAACGTGAGGGACGCTGGTGGTGGGAAGAAGCAACCGCCAAGGAGTGTGGTCTGCATCAGGGCAATCTTATCGCCAAAGAGTAGGCAGCTGAGACCCTGGTCTCAACGTATCGCCCAAATCTACTTACCACAGACCGGGTCAAACCGGCGGCCTTTGCCCACTCAAAGTGACCTGGCTATTTATGCGGGATTGCGACACTGGCGAACAGGGCTTCACGGCTCTGGTTATCCGGGCATTGCAGGGCCTGGTCAATTCGTTCCCGATCCAGATGCGGCGCAAAGGCCCGAATAAATTCAAGCATGTACTGGCGCAGGTAGGTCCCTTTGCGAAAACCGATACTGGTGGTGCTTGACTCGAACAGATGACTGGCATCCAGCGCAATCAGGTCACTGTCACGTTCAGCTTCCCAGGCCAGGGAAGCTATGATGCCAATCCCCATGCCGGCACGGACATAGGTCTTGATGACGTCAGCATCTGCCGCCGTGACGACCACATTGGGTTCAAGCCCTGCCCGTTGAAAGGCCTCATCGAGCCTGGAACGCCCGGTAAAGCCAAAGACATAGGTAATCAGTGGAAAGTGGTTGATATTTTCCAGAGTCAGGGGGATTTCGCCCGCCAAAGGGTGTCCCCTGGGCACCAGAATGGAGCGGTTCCAGGTAAAGCTTGGCAGCATGACCAGATCCTTGAAATGTTCCAGGGCCTCTGTGGCGATGGCAAAATCCACACTACCATCTGCCGCCAGCTGGGATATCTGCATGGGCGTGCCCTGGTGCAGATGCAGCGAAACCCGAGGATAGCGCTGCATGAAGCGCTGGATGATGCCTGGCAGCACATAGCGTGACTGGGTATGGGTAGTGGCGATGCGCAGGCTGCCCTGCTCCTCATCCTGTGCTTCGCCGGCGATTTTCTGGATATTTTCAACCCGGGTCAGGATATCTTCTGCAGCCTCGATGATACGCTGGCCGGTCGGGGTAATGGCCTGCAGGTGTTTGCCGTTACGCAGAAAAATGTCAGTGCCCAGTTCGGCTTCCAGCGCCCGAATTTGCTGGCTGACCCCTGGTTGGGAAGTAAACAGCTTGTCCGCAGCCTGGCTGATGTTCAGCTGGCAGCGAGCCACTTCA
>CAZKJY010000440.1:0-2054 GCA_964553165.1 uncultured Enterobacteriaceae bacterium | reverse complement strand
TCTATTTTGAAATATGCCAACCGGTGTTCAGGGATAATAACCACATCAAAAACACCCGGCACTTTGCCAACAAAATCTGATGCCACAATATGCTCTCCCGGCTGCAGGGAAACTACAAGGCTTTTTAAGTGACGGGGCTTCTTCATGGTCAGCGCCACAATCAACCACAGCAGAATGAGCCCTGCCGCCAACCAAAACACCTGTTCGTACCCATACTGGTGGGCAATATAACCCCCCGTCACGCCACCCAGGAAAGCGCCCAGGAACTGACTGGTGGAGTAGATGCCCATCGCAGTCCCCCGACCTCCGGCCGGTGCAGACTTGCTTACCAACGACGGCAATGTCGCTTCCAGCAAGTTAAAGCCCATAAAGAAGACAAACAGGCCAAAGATAAATACCCATCTGTGGGTTATTCCGGAACCAAGCAATAGCTCACCAATACCAAGAACCAACACCGCAGCAATAAATACAGGCTTCATCTTGCGCCGTGTCTCGGCAAGGATAATAAACGGAAGCATACAGAGGAATGACAAACCCATCGCCCCCAGATAAATCATCCAGTGGTCACTTCGGGGAAAGTGCAGGCTCTGCTCAAGAAGAACAGGTACAGCAACCCAGCTCGCCATCTGGGCAAAATGTAAAACACCGATCCCGAGATTAAGCCTCAGCAGTTCGCCGTCCCGAAGTAGCTGCCCGAACATATTAGGGACCGCTTCGGCCTCAGCATTGTGAACATGTGTGCTGGGTGTAGGGATGAACAAAATTAATACTGCTATACCAATCACTGAAAGTGCCGCAGCGATCCAGAACAATCCGGACAAACCCCACTGATTCGCCAGCACGGGTCCCAAAATCATGGAAATAGCAAAAGAGATGCCAATGCTGCCGCCAACTGCCGCCATGGCCTTGGTGCGGTTTTGTTCAGTGGTGAGATCAGACAGCAACGCCATAATGGTACTGGCCACAGCCCCCGCCCCTTGCATCGCCCGCCCGGCGATCAATCCCCACATGGAATCCGTCATGGCTGCCAGCAAGCTTCCAGCGAGGAACATCAGCATACCGCCCACAATGACAGGCTTGCGGCCAATCCGGTCGGAGAGAAAACCCAAGGGGATCTGGAACACTCCCTGAGTAAGGCCGTATACACCCAATGCCAGCCCCACAAGGAACGCAGAACTTCCGGAATACTGGCCCGCATACAGTGCCAGCACCGGCAGGAGCATAAACAGGCCGATCATGCGGAAGGCATAGAGAGAGGCCAAACCAATGAGGCTTTTACGTTCCAATGGGTTCATGGGAGTTACGGCTGTGCGTCAGAAAGGCCGCATTATAATGGGCCAGGACGTTAAGCAGTAGGGGGCGAAGATCATTTACTGTCGATCATAAATATCTTCAAACCTGACAATGTCATCCTCCCCCAGGTACGAACCCGACTGCACCTCTATCATTTCCAGGGGAATTGCTCCCGGGTTCTCCAGGCGGTGAGTCTCGCCGATGGGAATGAACGTTGACTCATTTTCAGACAGAAGAAATTCTTCTTTGCCCTTGGTCACCAGAGCGGTACCACTGACCACAATCCAGTGTTCAGCACGATGATGGTGCATCTGCAAAGACAGTCTACCGCCGGGCTTCACGACAATTCTCTTTACCTGGAATCGGGGACCATTCTCAATAGAATCGTAGTAGCCCCACGGACGGAAAACCTTCCGGTGAACATCCGCCTCACTACGCCGCTGTTCACGAAGGCTGGCCACAATGGCCTTAACCTCTTGAACTCGGGATTTGTCCGCAACCATAAGTGCGTCGTCGCTTTCTACGACCACCATATCTCGCAGTCCGAGGGTGGCAATTAGCTTCCGGTCCGCCTGCACATAGGAGTTATGGGTATCCAGTGCCATAACATCGCCTTTAAGGGTATTGCCTTGCTCATCTTTGTCTGACACATCCCACAATGCCGACCAGGAGCCCACGTCACTCCAGCCACAATCCATAGGCACAACTACCGCCGAGGGCGTCTTTTCCATTACCGCGTAGTCAATGGAGTCTTCCGGGCA
>CAZKJY010000439.1:0-2065 GCA_964553165.1 uncultured Enterobacteriaceae bacterium | reverse complement strand
CCCCCGAGGCGAACGGATTGCGGTATCGAAAAGAACCTTTAATTTGCTGGTAAGTGGCCCCTATCAGGGCGATTTCATAGCAATTGAACCGGAAACGCCTATTGAAAGAGGCTGTTTTTGTCTGCCTGCCGGTACCTTGCGGCCAGCCGCTGAAAGTAAGGGCGCGCAGCATGGCGGAGCGGCCAAGGGCACCGGCTGTTGTTAACAACTGTAGTTTGAGGAGTAATGCAAATGGAACACCCACCGAGATTTCTCGCAATCTGTGAAGATGCGCGTACACGCATTGAGGAAACAGATGTTGAAACGGTTAAGGCCCGACTTGACCGTGGCGACGATTTTTTGTTGATTGATACCCGTGAAGATCGCGAGTGGAACAAAGGACATTTGCCGGGTGCAATTCATATTGGAAAAGGCGTCATTGAGCGTGATATTGAAGCCAAAGTGCCTGATCTGGATCGGGAAATGATTCTTTATTGCGGTGGCGGTTATCGCTCGGCTTTGGCGGCTGACAATCTCACCAAGATGGGTTACACCCGCGCCATTTCCATGGATGGCGGTTTCCGTGGCTGGACCCAGGCTGGCTATGAAGTTGTAAGCGACGAGTAATTCCTAGCTCGCGTTTTCCAGCGCCTGTAGGCACTGCACACAAAAGTCCGATTCGGGTTGTATCTGCAGGCGTTTAAAGGGAATGGGTTTTCCGCACTCTTCGCAATCGCCGTATTCGCCTTCCTCCAGTTTCTGCATGGCGCGGTGTACCTTGGCTAACTGTCTGAGATGCGCTTCGCTGCTTGCCTGGGCCATGGCCTGCTGTTGCAGGGCATCCATACGTGACAGGCGCCCCACCTTGCTTTGATCCAGTTCCACCGTTTCGGCAGCCGCTTCATCAAGACTCATGAATTCATGGAGCTGTCGCTCAATGTCGACCAAGTGGGCTTTAAGCTGTTTCAGCTGAGAGGGAGACAGTGCGTTCATAACCATCCATTTTATAGGGAATTAAACGTTAGACGCAGTTTGATAGGGTTAATTCCCCCTGGCTCGAAGCTTTAACTGTCAATGGCAAAGGCCAGTAAAAAGGGCAATGTCAGGAAGGACAGGGCTGTGGAGGTGACAACGATACCGGCCACCTCTGCGGGTTGGCGCTGATAGCGTAGCGCCAGTAAATAATTAAGGACGGCGGCAGGCATAGAGGCCTGAATCAGAACGACCCCGCGAATGCTGCCCTGCAGATCCATAATCGTCACCACCGCCAAACCCAGACCGAAACCGATACCCAAGCGAACCGTGCTGTAAAAAAGGCTGCGCCGCCAATCGCCCCCCTTGAGGCTGGCCAGTGAAATCCCCAGAGTGACCAGCATTAACGGAATGGCCATATCGCCCAGCATTTCAACGGTAGCCGACATCCAGCGCGGCATGCTGCTATCGGTCATGATCAGACTGAACCCAAGGGCGGCAGCATAGGGAAGTGGTTGTTTAAAAAGGTCTTTGAGGCGTGACGTCAGTGTGCCGGACTGGCCGTTGACGATGGCAATCCCCAAGGTGACATGCAGGATGGCCTGGGTAATGAAATAACACAACGCCAGTGCCAGGCCATCATCGCCGAATGCCATAAAGGCCAATGGAATGCCCATATTGCCGCTGTTAACAAAAACCATGGAAGGCATGTAAACCGAAACGGGATGACCGCGTAGTTTGAGTAACAGTCCGATCATCACGATCAGGCAGGCTATGATGCCCAGCGCGATGCCCATGACATTGAACAGGATGGCTGGCTCGACGCTGATTTTGCTCAGCCCGGATACCACCAGGCAAGGCATGCCGATATACATGACGATGCGGGTAACAAAACTTGAGTCGTAGTGAACGCCCAGCCGGGCCCACAGGAATCCAACGCCGGCGCAGATGAAAACGGGGGCGATAAGGGTGAAAAGTTCAGCAATCATGCGGGCGGTCAGTTATCTCGTCAGGGTTCCAGGCACTGAAACTGATAATGCAGTTCGGGAGTATTAGCGTTCAGGCTTGCCCACTCCTGAAGCTTGATCCAGCCCTGGGGACAGGTAACTGCCAT
>CAZKJY010000438.1:0-2072 GCA_964553165.1 uncultured Enterobacteriaceae bacterium | reverse complement strand
TTATTGATTGGCTTGTTGATCATGATGAGGTTGTTTTCGGCATCTATCTGTACGATCTCCAGTCCCTGGGTGGTCACTCTTTCACTGCCCATGTGACCGGACATTTTTTTGCCTTTCCAGACCCTGCCAGGGGTCTGACACTGCCCGATAGAACCCGGCGCTCTGTGCGACAGCGAGTTACCGTGGGTGGCATCCTGCATACTGAAATTGTAGCGCTTGATAACACCCTGGAAACCCTTACCCTTGGAAGTGCCGGTCACGTCAACATATTGACCTGCTTCGAATTTTTCCACGGTCAGCTCTGAACCGGCCGTAAAGGACTGTGCTTCGATTTCAGAAGCATCCAGACGAAATTCCCACAGACCACGACCTGCATCAACACCGGCTTTGGCATAATGACCCGCCTTGGCCTTGGACACATGTGAAGCCTTCACAGAACCGGCCGTGACCTGAATAGCACTGTAGCCATCAGATTCAATGGTTTTTACCTGTGTGACGCGGTTGGGAAGTACTTCCACAACTGTTACGGGTACAGAAGACCCTGCTTCGGTGAAAATGCGGGTCATACCGCTTTTTCGACCGACTAAGCCAATCGACATTGTTATAACCTCATCGTGTATGGGGCTTTAACCCACTATGGCTGCTTACGCATTCCACCATGTTTTGTTTGTATCCCCGCATTGTTCCCGGGGACGACTACTGTTGTATTTAGAGTGCCAGCTTTATGAATGGCAGACACTTACTGCAAATCTTGCTTATTGCTTACCTAACCCAGGCTGATCTGGACTTCCACACCGGCTGCCAGGTCAAGTTTCATCAGAGCATCAACGGTCTTTTCCGTCGGCTCTACAATATCCAGGAGGCGCTTGTGGGTTCTGATTTCGTACTGATCCCGGGCGTCTTTGTTCACATGCGGTGAAATCAGCACGGTAAAACGCTCTTTCCGGGTCGGTAAAGGAATAGGACCTTTAACCTGGGCTCCGGTGCGTTTAACGGTTTCAACGATTTCAAGCGTCGACTTATCAATCAACCCATGATCAAAGGCTTTAAGCCGAATTCTAATTCGCTGGTTCTGCATGCGACCAACATCTCCTGTCTATTTTTAAAGAACTTTCTATTTTTCCGTGCGGAACACAGGGATTACCCTTTCCACAGCGAAAAAAGAGCGCAAATTGTAAGGATGCGCCCTTTTCCTGTCAAGCATTATCCGGGACTTGTGGACAATAATTGTATCGCTTCCAAAAACGGGAAATCTGGCCCAGTCCCTGCTGTTCTGCCCCATCAGGCTCCTGCCTGGCATAAAAAAAGCCCTCGTCACGAGGGCTTTTTAAAGCAGATTGTGCCCTGACTAGCCTTTGCCCTGCTCAATAATGCTTTCAGCCACATTATTGGGGACTTCCGCATATTTCAGGAATTCCATGGTGTAGGTCGCACGCCCCTGAGTTGCAGAACGCAAATCAGTGGAATAACCGAACATTTCAGCCAGGGGAACTTCCGCATTGATGATTTTGCCGGAGGCGGAATCATCCATACCCTGCACGATACCGCGTCTGCGGTTGAGGTCTCCCATGACATCACCCATGTAATCTTCCGGGGTGACCACTTCAACCTTCATGATGGGTTCCAGCAGTGCCGGATCTGCCTGACGGGCACCGGCCTTGAGCGCCATGGAGCCGGCAATTTTGAAGGCCATTTCTGAGGAGTCGACATCATGGAAAGATCCATCAAAGATGCTCACTTTCATGGCCAGCAGCGGATAGCCTGCCAGACAGCCATTTTTCATCTGTTCCTGGACACCCTTGTCTACTGCAGGAATATATTCCTTGGGTACCACACCGCCGACAATTTCATTAACAAATTCGTATTCCGCATCGGCAGGCAGCGGCTCTAGACGCAACCAGACGTGACCATACTGACCACGACCACCTGACTGTTTGACGTGTTTACCCTCGATTTCCACTGTTTTACGGATGGTTTCACGATAGGCAACCTGTGGCTTACCAATATTGGCTTCTACGCCAAATTCACGACGCATGCGATCTACCAGTACATCCAGGTGCAGTTCGCCCATA
>CAZKJY010000437.1:0-2076 GCA_964553165.1 uncultured Enterobacteriaceae bacterium | reverse complement strand
ACAGGTTTATGAAAGTCGGTTTTTGAAATCCGTATAGGAAAATTCCCTGACGATTTTGACCTTATCCGTCTCGGAATTCCAGAGTGCAATGGCTGGCAAGGGAACGCCGTTAAATGTCGTCGTCTTGACCATCGTATAGTGCGCCATGTCATCAAACATCAGTCGCTGTCCGATTTCGAGAGGCTTGTCAAAACTGTAATCCCCCATCACGTCTCCGGCCAGGCAACTCATGCCGCCGAGACGATAGCTATGGGCTTTTTCACCCTGTTCACCGGCATGAAAAATCTCCGCACGATAGGGCATTTCCAGCGTGTCGGGCATATGACAGGTTGCTGAGCTGTCGAGGACAGCAATGTCCATCGCATTATGAGTGATATCCAGTACCTCAGATACCAGTACGCCGCTGTGAATTGCAATGGCTTCACCGGGCTCCAGATAAACCTGCACCTGGTATCTGTCCTGAAACTCCCGGATACGATTGATCAGCCTGTCCACCGGATAATCCGGCTTGGTGATGTGATGGCCACCCCCGAAATTCACCCACTGCAATCGTGGCAACAAGCTGCCCAGCTCTTTTTCAATCACGCTCAGAGTTCTGTCCAGCGGTTCAAACCCCTGTTCACAGAGGGTATGAAAATGCAGCCCGCTTACCCCATCAGGGACCGTCCCCTGCAGCTGCGGGATAGGGATACCCAGACGTGAGCCCGGGGCACAGGGATCATAGAGTGGGACAGCCCCCTCAGAATGCAGTGGGTTTATCCGCAAACCAAAGTGTAAATGCGGATTGGCTGCACGGGCCTGTTCAATCAGGGGCGTAAATCGTTGCCACTGACCGAGGGAATTGAGTACCACATGATCCGAAATACTCAGAATTTCAGGGAGATTTTTTTCATGGTAGGCGGCCGAATAGGTATGGACTTCACCACCAAATTCCTCCCTGCCCAGACGCGCCTCATAAAGCCCACTGGCGCAGGTGCCACTCAGATAGCGGCTGACCAGGGGAGCCAGGGCAAACATGGAAAAGGCCTTGAGCGCCATGAGAACTTTGGCGCCGCTTTCTTCCTGCACCCGATGGAGAATAAGCAGATTTTTCTCTATGGCGACTTCATCGACGACAAAGCAGGGAGAAGGCACTCGGCCCGGGTCAAAATTGGAAAAACTCTGACTCAGAATCATGGAAACTGAATCTGTCCCTAGACCAGCCTGAAACCTGGCTCTTCGATCACATGCCAGGGTAAACCATGCTGATTCAGGTCATCCATGAAGGGATCGGGATCCATTTGTTCCATATTCCAGACACCCGGCTGCATCCACTTGCCTTCCAGCATCATCTTGGCACCGATCATCGCGGGCACGCCGGTAGTATAGGAAATGGCCTGGGATTCAACTTCACGGTAACAGTCCTGGTGATCCTTGATGTTATAGATGTAAACCTGCCGTTTCTTGCCATCCTTGATACCGGTAACCACGCAACCGATACAGGTCTTGCCATGCGTTCTTGGCCCCAGTGATGCAGGATCCGGCAGCAGTTTTTTAAGAAACTGGATGGGAATAATCTGCTGACCCTCAAATTCCACCGGCTCGATACCGGTCATGCCGACATTCACCAGCACTTCAAGATGCTTAAGATAGGATTCACCAAAACTCATCCAGAACTGCGCCCGTTTCAGTGAGGGGTAGTTTTGGGTCAATGACTCCAGCTCCTCATGATACATACGATATATATTGAAGGTCCCGACTTCTTCCGGACAGGTAAATGACTGGTGCAGGGACATGGGTGGTGTGGTCACGAACTCACCGTTTTCCCAGTGACGGCAGTCTGCACTGACCTCACGGATATTAATTTCCGGATTGAAATTGGTGGCAAAGGCATAACCATGATTGCCCCCGTTCACGTCAATAATATCCAGCGTGTGCATCTCATCAAAATAGTGCTTTGCCAGATAGGCGGTGAAGACATTAGTTGCGCCAGGATCAAACCCTGAGCCCAGTAGTGCCATCAGTCCAGCCTGTTTGAACCTGTCCTGATAGGCCCATTGCCATTTATACTCAAATTTGGCCGTATCAGGTGGTTCA
>CAZKJY010000436.1:0-2078 GCA_964553165.1 uncultured Enterobacteriaceae bacterium | reverse complement strand
CGGCAGCCGGACGCAAAAAGTAAATCGCCACGGCTGCAATGGCGGCACCTGCCCCCATGACAATGGAAACAGCAAGGAGATTAAACCCGGCGACAAATAAAAGACCCGCCACAACAGGCCCCAGAGCCGCACCTCCACGGCCGACACCAATGACCACACCCGTGCCACTGCCACGAATTTCGGCCGGAAAGGCATTGGCGATCAGGGCATAGAAACCAACCACACCACCGTTGGTGAAAAAACCAGTCATGGCGGCAATCAGTGACAAATCACCAAGGGTTTCGCGTTCGATACCAAAGAATGACACCATGAAAAAGGCAACTATCAGAACACCAATCAGCATTTTTCGCAGACTGTATTTAGTCGAGATAACGCCCAGCAGCAGTGCACCGATTGCCCCACCGACATTGGCCCAGACCAGCACGGTACCAGCCGCTGAAGGAGCGTAGCCCATATCCACCACGATGGTCGGAATCCATTTCAGGATGTAATAGAAGGTCATGATATGGGTGAAATAGCCGATCACCAGTAACAGGGTCAGGGCGCGGAATTTGTCGTTAAACAACACCTGGTAGGAAATCGCCTTCTGGGTTTCCTCAATTTTTGCCGGCAGCTGGTTGATTGCTGCATGCCCCATTTTTTTAAGAATTCTGTTTATCTTGTCGAGTGCATTTTCGGGTTGTTTGCTGGACAGGTATTCAACCGATTCCGGCAGTAAGAACCAGACAACAATCAGGAAGACTGCGGTAATGGCAGCACCGAATTCAAAAATGGCGCGCCAGTCTGAATTTTGCAGGAGAACTGTGGAAACCGAGCCGCCGATAATGGCACCTATCGGGTAACCTGTTGCCATGAATATGACTGCCAGCGAGCGGTTTTTAAGATTGGAGAATTCTGCTGCCATGGGGTTGGTGGTGGCCAGCATGCCGCCAATACCCAGCCCGGTCACAAAGCGTGCCACCAGCAGTTGGGCAATGGAATTGACCAGTGATGCCGCATACATACCAACAGACATCAACGCCAGACAAAGCAGAATGGTGGGACGTCGTCCCGATTTGTCAGCCATGCCACCCAGCAACACGGAGCCAACAGCCATCCCGAACAGCTCCATAGACAGAACGACGCCAAGTTCTGCCCGGTTGATTCCCCAGTCAGCAGTGATACCAGGAGCTGCGAAACTGATCGACTGAATATCAAATCCATCCAGACCGTTCAAAAATACACAGATGGTAACGGCCAGAATCTGAAAGGCACCCATCGGAGCCTGATTTAACAGTTCTCTCGGATCATTATAGGTATTCATGCGTTCATCCTTTGTTGCTTATTTTTATTGATTGTTTTTTTGTTGTCGAAAGTGCATTTGTGAAATTATATTTTCTATAGCTTAAAAGAGTCGATTACTCCCAGGGATGCGCAAAAGCCTGTGGTTTAATCTCTGAAATCAGAGAACAGGAGTCCTCCTGGATATCCTGAATGACTTGCTCAATTGATCTTCTTATTTTCCTGAGCGATCTACTGTTTGCCATGAACCCAAGGCCGCCTAATTCCAGCCTGATCAGTTCTGCCTGGGCTTGTGCAATATGTTGTATGGACTTGTCAAGCCGCGCTGCATGGCAACAAACCACTGCCATGCTCATCAACAATTCAATTCGTTTCCCCAGACGCTGCAGTGGCAGTTGAGCCTGGGTTAATTCAAGCTGATAAATTACATTAAAGCCAAGGTAAAGCCAACGACTCTTTTTTAATTCACGCTCACTGTAGCGCAGATAATACCCCAGATTCCCTGGCAGAGCCCGATAGCGAGGAATCCAGGCAGTTGGCAGCACACGTGACAGACTGCGAAACAGATCCAGAATCAGGTTGCCCAGACACCAGAAGAGAAGTTTCCAGGTCCCTTTATCAACTAATAGGTTTAATATGGCAACACCTACTCTCCCCGGATATTTCAGGAAGTTAGCCAGACTGACTTTGTATAAACGCTGTTCAGGAGGCAAAAGCTCGCCATTTTTATCAAGATTAATGCCTCTCAATACTGCCAGCATTCCTTGCAGATACTGTTGGGTAAATGCTTCACTTAT
>CAZKJY010000435.1:0-2085 GCA_964553165.1 uncultured Enterobacteriaceae bacterium | reverse complement strand
CGGTCGCCAGCATCAGCAGCATGTATATCTTGCCTAGCGCTTTGTGCCGCGAGGTGCCCTTCCTGTTCAGCAGGAGATAGGTCCCAATCAGGAAGGCCGGGAGTATCGTTGACAGGTGGACCCAGGCGAGCTGTTCGTAATGCATGGCTCAGTTTCTCTTATTTATTATTCTTAATTATTCTTACTTATTATTATCGTCACCGAGATATTCGAATCGTGGCACAGTTTTGCCCTGCCATTCAATGCTTTCCGTAAACATGCCCAGCGGTCTGACCCAGTATCCACCGTCGCCGTATAAGGGAACATAAAGCACCATCCATTCCAGTGTTTCAGAATGCCTTGCAAAACCAAGAACACTGTAATGCTTGCCTTTATAGTGTCGGTAGCGTCCCAGAGGGATTACATTTTCCATGTTTTCTTCATTTTCCCGGTCTTGTCCTGTCATCTGACAGCCATGTTAAGTTCATAAAAAATTAATAAATCTTTCATGTTTATTTAACGGCATTCCCCTAAAGTGCCTGCCATGAACATGAGTGTGTTATTGCGGTTCAGTTAAATCAGACAGGCTCTCCCTATGCTGAAAATTATTCAGGCCTTTGATTTAAAAACATTCCACTCTGTATTTAACTACAGCAAGCAGACTATCCTCAGCGTAAACCCCGTCAATGCCGCCCGAATTATTTCGCGAACGGCTGATGGCTGGCTATATCTCCTGCTCATCCCGATGATTCTTCTATTCAGACCCGATGAAATTGTAAGTTACTTTTACTGGGCTGTCTTAGGATTTAGCATTGAAAGAAGCGTTTACTTCGTGCTGAAAAACACGATTAAAAGACCTCGACCCTATCGCAGTATCCAGGGCTTCAACTCCATCATTCTGGCATCTGATGAATTCAGCCTGCCTTCTGGTCACACCTCGGCAGCATTTTTCTTCTGCACTTTTCTCTGTATCGGGTTCAGTGCTGCCTTTCTGCCGCTTTATCTCTGGGCCTGTGCCGTCGGACTGTCCAGAGTTGTGCTTGGTGTGCACTTCCTGACGGATATCCTTATTGGCGCCATCATGGGAACCACCATTGCGCTTCTGGTTTTATAAGCAACTCAGGGCAGACAAAGACCTATGAAAATACTTTACGGTGTTCAGGGCACCGGTAACGGCCATATCAGCCGTGCCAGCGCCATGTATGAAGCATTCAAGTCCTATCCGGATCTGCAGATTGAATGGCTGCTCAGTGGTCGTGATGCTTCCCAGGGCTGCGGCGCCATCACGGATTTTTCCTGGCGCAGAGGCATGACCTTTGTGACCAGTGCCGGCAGAATTCAGGCGCTGGAAACCCTGAAACATAATAATCTGAGACTGTTCTTCAGGGATGTCAGGGAGCTTGATCTCAGCCCCTATGATCTCGTTATCTCTGATTACGAACCTGTTATTTCCCATGCTGCCAAACGCCAGAAAGTCCCGGTAACCGGCATTGGCCATCAGTATGCTTTTCGCTATGACATTCCCCGATCAGGCGCCAATCCGGTGGTAAATTACATCATGAAAAGCTACGCCCCGGTGACAAAACCGGTGGGACTGCACTGGCATCATTTCAACTTTCCGATTTTGCCACCCATCCTCGACATTACCTTGCCGGCCAGAATGCCGAGCCCGATTGCCAACAAGGTCATCGTCTATCTGCCCTTTGAGAGTCTGCAGGAAATCACAGACATCATCCGGCAGATACCGGAGTATGAGTTTTATATCTACCATCCAAAGAATACTGCTGACCGGGATGAAGGACACCTGCACTTCCGGCAGATTTCACGCCTCGGTTTCAAACAGGATTTGCTGGATGCCCAACAGGTTATCACCAACAGCGGTTTTGAATTGATCAGCGAGTGCCTGCAGATCGGCAAAAACATTCTTACCCGTCCCCTGAAAGGACAGATGGAACAGCTGTCCAATGCCAGGGCCCTGGCCGAATCGGTGGGCGTGGAGATGATCTCCTGGGTGCCCGTGGCCGATGTGTAACCGTTCTTGAAGATGAGCAGCACAGCGTCATCCCCGTTGAACAAGGCCGACTGCACGCCTGTGAGCAATCCGTT
>CAZKJY010000434.1:0-2087 GCA_964553165.1 uncultured Enterobacteriaceae bacterium | reverse complement strand
GGCAAGCCTGAATTCATCAAGGCCGACATGGACAAGCCGGGCGCTGTCGTCATTGATGTCGGCACAACAAGAGTACCGGATGCCAGCAAGGAAAAAGGCTTTAGTCTGAAAGGGGATGTCGACTTTGAGGGCGTGAAGGACAAATGCAGTTTCATTACACCGGTGCCCGGTGGGGTGGGGCCGATGACTATCGTGTCACTGATGCAGAATACCTTGCAGGCGCTGGAAAGAAAATTGGATAGGAAATAATAGGATCGGTTATCTAGAGGGAGCAGCTCTGGTATTCATGACCGTCTGGCGACAGGAAGTCGCCAGCCGAGCCTGTACATGGATGTACGCTTTTTGGCGTGTCGTGAATACCAGAACTGCTCCCTCAAGCATTGCCTAGAATAAACCGGGTGAACAATTTGGATTGAGTCATGACAGAAATTCCATCAGCCCTGAAACCCTTTATCGCCAAAGTCAGCGAAGGTGACACACTGAGCTTCGAGGAGGCCAGTGAGGCCTTTGAGATCATCATGAGTGGTGGCGCCACCCCAGCACAGATTGCCGGGTTTCTGGTGGCCTTGCGCATGCGGGGTGAAGATGTCAGTGAGATCAGTGCCGCCGTCAAAGTGATCCGTGCCAAGGCACTGCCCATCAAGGCACCTGCGGATGCCATGGATATCGTTGGCACCGGGGGTGATGGCAGCGGCACACTGAATATTTCGACAGCCACCGCCATCGTCACAGCAGCCTGCGGTGTTCCAGTCGCCAAACACGGTAACCGCGCGCTCTCTTCCAGATCCGGGACCGCTGATGCCTGGTCCAGACTGGGACTGAATCTTGAGGCGCCGTTCGAACAGATTGAACAGGCAATTCGGGAAGCCGGGCTGGGTTTCATGATGGCTCCCCGTCACCATAGTTCTTTCAAGTATGTTGGACCGGTGCGCATGGAGCTGGGGATCCGTACCCTGTTTAACATTCTTGGTCCGCTGTGCAATCCGGCTGGCGTGAAGCGCTATCTGCTGGGTGTATACAGCAGGCAATGGGTCAGGCCCATGGCTGAAACCCTTGCGCAACTGGGCTGTGAAAAGGCCTGGGTCGTTCATGGTGCGGATGGTCTGGATGAACTGAGTACCACCGGGGACAATGTTGTCTGTGAAGTGCTGGGAACTGAAGTCCGGGAGTTCACTGTCGGCCCGCAGGAAGCCGGTTTGCCTCTCGCCAGCCTGGCAGATCTCAAAGGTGGCGATGCCGACTACAATGCGCAGCGAATCCGCAGTCTGCTGGCCGGTGAAAAGGATGCCTACCGGGATATTGTTCTGTTTGGCACGGCTGCAGCGCTGCTGATAGCAGATCGGGTTGACTCCCTGTCTGCCGGTGTCGAACTGGCGGCTAAGGCCATCGACAGTGGACAGGCTGAACAGACCCTGACCAGGCTGATAAGCATCTGTCACCCCTAAGTCCAAATAAGCGTTTGATCCCTGTAAACCTTTTTTTTCGGTCAACGTTATACTGTATAGACGGCCTGAACAGGGGAGGCAGGCATGTGCTGTATTCTCATTTTTTCCCCGCTTGCAAGATACCCGCATGGCCACAAGGGGATATACTTCGCCGCTGCAAATGAGGTTTTATGACAGGTCATCCTGTCTTCTGGAAGACTATTGATGAGTGCTGAACAAACAGACAATAACAATGAAAGCTATCCTCCGCGCCAAAAAAAATCCCGCAGGAAATTCCTTCTGCTTGGGGTGGTACTCGTCCTGGCCGTGTCGGGGGGGAGCTATTACTGGTTTTATGGGGAAGAGGAAGTCGTTCAGAGCCAGCCCCTGATCGTCGCGGCCGAGCTTGGTGATATCGAAAATACCATTGCGGCGACTGGCAGTCTGACTCCATTTGAAACGGTGGAAGTCGGTGCGCAGGTATCCGGCCAGCTGTTACGCCTTTACGTTGATGCCGGCGATGTGGTGGAACGGGGGCAGTTGCTGGCAGAAATTGATGCCAGGCAGCAGGCCCAGCGGGTTGAATCAAGCCGCTCCAATCTCGCAGGACAGGAAGCCCTGCTTGAATCCAGAAGGGCTGCCCTGCAACTGGCTGAAGCCAAT